>NZ_JACVJJ010000040.1:0-3643 GCF_015711935.1 Candidatus Solincola tengchongensis | reverse complement strand
GCCGTCGTCGAACTTCCCTTCCGAGTCCGAGGAGATGACGAGACCTCGTTTGAGTCCGAATCGGGTCATGAACTTGAAAAGCGGTTTGACGTCTTTTGCTTTTATATCGGCTCGCATTTTTATCTCCACGGGCACCGCCTTTTCTCCTTGATGGAGCACAAGGTCCACATCGTCTTTCTGCGGCGAGCGCCAGAAGAAACGCGCTTTGAGCATGTTGGCGAAATATTGCTCGGCGAGGACCGAGAAGTCGCTTTTCCCCGACAGGGCGGCAGTGAAGGCGGTGCTTGAAGGGTATATCTTTTTCATCTTCTTCTCGCTGCTCAAACGATTGGTGGAGTAGTTGTACAACTTGTTCACCAACATCAAATATTCCAGGTAGGAGACGTAATTGGCCACCGTTCTCTGGTCATACCCCAGATCGCTGCCAAGGTTCCTGTAATCGAGGATCATTCCCGGATGTTCCGCGAATACGGAGAGGAGGCGATGGGGAAGATCGATCGATTTCACGGTGAAATGCTCCAGGAGGTCCCTGTAGACGACCCGCTCGAGGAGGCTCTCGCGAAGGTATTTCCCCCTTTGAAGGTCATTGAGCTCCAGGGCTTCTATGAAACCTCCGGTAAGCGCGTGGTGGCGGATGCTCCTTTTTATCTCCATTTCAAAGATCCTCTCCCGCCTACGATCCACTTCCAGGTCCATGAATTCCAGGTATTCGTCAAGATCCAGCGGTTCGACCAGGAACTCAAAGAAGCGGCCGGCAAGGCTTTCCTTGCTTTCTTTGGCCAAGGCGATGGATGCGGAGCCCGAGAGGAAAATCTTTACTTGAGGATGGAGGTCGTACAGCATTTTCACCTTTTCCGGCCAGCCGTGGAGCTTCTGAATCTCGTCCAGGAAAAGGAATAGGCGTCCCGATTCGGAAAGGCGGCAACCGAGCACGTCCGTTTCATAAGACCTGAGCAAGTCGTCGAGGTCGATTCTTTTCTCGTCGAAGGAGAAGTAAAGAATATGTAGGGGATTGACTTTCTTCCTCCTCAGCAGGTCATCGATGACTTGGAACATCAAGGTGGTCTTTCCGGCCCTGCGCAGCCCGTAAAGGACACACATCTGCCGGAGGTCTAAATAGGAGACGACGTCTTTGAAAAGCCTGCGCCTTTTTCCAACAAGGTTTGCGGGCAACCGTCCCGTTCTCCACCAGGGATTGAAATCGTATATTTCCATGCGGCTCCTCCTCGGCCCTCAAGTTCCCGCCCTGAACGCGTTATTTTCCTCTTACAAAATAATTACATCATGATGTAATTATAATTAATAAAAAATTACATTTAAATGTTATTGTTATAAATATACGGGATGCAATTCGAGGCGTCGGTCCAATGTCTCGTACCGCGCGGGATTCTCAGGTCACGTCGGCGTAGCTCTCCACGCGGCGAAGGAACTCGTTCATCATCAGGTCGCCGTCGTTTACCTCCACCCGGATGGCCCCCTTCGGGCATACGGAGGCGCAGATGCCGCACCCTTTGCACTCCTCCCCTATGACGGCGCGCTTTCCCTCCAGGCGTACGGCCCCGGTGAAGCAGGCTTTCACGCACTTGCCGCACCCGTTGCACTCCTCGGTGACCTCGATGCGCAGGCCCTCCATACGGTGTATGCGGCTCCTTATGTCCGGGTCCCAGTTGTTGATGTTGCGCATGGCGATGCAGCAGCAGGGGCAGCAGAAGCACAGGGTGAGGAAGCGCCCCCAGTCCCTCATCGGGATCCCCAGCATGAAGGGATCGGGATCCACGCGCCCGATCTGGATGACCAGCCCGGCGTCCACCGCCCTCTCCACGTGGGCCAGGGCCTCCTCCACGGTGACCGGCCTCCCGATGCTGGGGTCTATCTGCCGCGTGGCCTCGCCCATGAAGATGCAGCCGATCTCCATGGGATAGTCCTGGCAGCGGCAGCCCACCCTGCACAGGCACAAGGGGAGTATCACGCGGTGGCAGGAGCGGCGGATGATCTCCTCCACTGCCTGGCGGGGCACCACCGTGGAGCCCGCCTCCAGCTCGCGGTTGACGGGGATGAGGGTGACGTCGTAGTGGTCGCGGTTCACTATCCACCCGGTGAGCCGCCCCACCACCGGCCAGGCGGTGGTCCTGGTCCAGAGGTCGGTTACCGGCTGCCAGACCGCCGCCACCTTGAGGAAGGTCTTCCAATTCCTGGGAATCAGCTTCCTCTTCAACCCCATCAACCCCCTTTTGACTGCGGAAAGAGGATCGCCAGACACGTGACCGGAGCTGTCATTCGGTCACCATCAGCGCGAAACGCCCTTTTCGCCCACTCCAAGCGGACATTTGCTCCGGGTTACCTTGCGGCTAGACCCCCTCTGACCCGAAAATCGATTCCGCACCATCCCACGCATCGTTTTCAGGCGGCCTGTCGCCGCTCATTCCGCAGCGCTTCTCCTTCGGCGGCCCGCCTTCTTCTTGCTCACAACCTGATCCACGAAGGTCTCCACCTCCCGCTGGAAGATCTCCATGGGCGTCTGCCGCTTGTCGAAGACGTCGCCGATGAGGACCAGGGTGGGGATGCCCAGGCGCTTCATGATCTCGCGGCGGAAAAAGGAGATGGTGCCCAGGGTGTGCTTGCAGGCGTGCACCCCGCCGAAGACGCAGGCGTCGGCCCCCAGGTCCTGCACGGCCCAGGCGACGTCGTCCACCCAGCGCAGGGAGATGGATTCCCCGCCCATCTGCCGGGTCATGGGGTAATCGAAGGCTATGTCCGCGTAGGCCCGCAGCATGCTCTCCTTGGAGGAGAAGTCGATGGGCGGGAAGTAGTGGATGGCCAGGATATCCCCCAGGATGGATATGCCCTTCTTCTCCATCCAGGTGAAGTAGTTGTAGAAGTCGAAGAGCCAGTAGATGTAGCTAACGTAGATGCGGGCCACCTCCTCCGGCGCCGTGTACTCGCCCTTGCGCATTCTCTCCTTGGAGATGTCCACCATGCGCCGCAGGACCTCCACGCACTCCTCCCGACCCCACATCTGGCTGCGCAGGACCAAAAGGGTCATGCTGAAGATGTTGGGCACCGGGCAGGGGCGGGCCTTCTTGAGCTCCCAGTACTCGTTGTAGAGGTCCACGGCCCGGTATGCCCGCTGCATTACCTCGCGTAGGCGTTCCTCCTTCAGCTCTTCCCCCGTCCACTCCTCGAGCTCGCGCACGAAGCGCAGGAGATACTTGTAGTACTGCTCGCGCCCCCGGGGAGACTCGTCCACCGGCTTTTCCAGGATGAACTGGGGGATGCCCAGATAGTCGGCGGCGAAGGCGTGTATCTTGGCGTTGGGGTTGCAGCTGCCCGGGGTGTTGTAGACAATTGCATCCGGCTTGAGCCCCGGCCCGGCTAGGAGAGAGGCGATGCCGATGGTGTTCCCGGAGCACAGGGAGTCGGGGAGCCCCAGGCTCATGGCGAAGTCCCAGAAGCGCTCTCCCTGGCCGTAGCAGATGTTGACGATGGCCCCGGAGACGATCTCCGTGCACAGGGGGAAGAGGGAGTCGAAGGCCCAGAAGAGCTCCGGGGGAAAGGTGAAGGGGATGAAGATGAGCTTCTTGCCCTCCGACTGGGCCCGCTGCGCCTCCCAGAAGAGCTCCAGGAGCCTCTGGAAGAAGAAGAT
>NZ_JACVJJ010000039.1:0-22827 GCF_015711935.1 Candidatus Solincola tengchongensis | reverse complement strand
AGGACAATTACGTTCGGGAGGAGGCCGCAAATGTCTTGGGAGAGATCGGCGATTCCCGGGCGGTGGAGCCTCTCATCGGGGCTTTGGGGGACGAGGACTTGAGTGTGCGGTGGTCGGCCGCAGTGGCCCTGGGAAAGATCGGCGATTCCCGGGCGGTGGAGGCGCTCATCGGGGCTTTGGGGGATGAAAGTGCGTTGGTGCGGAGTGCTGCCGTAAAGGCCTTGGGGGATATCGGCGATTCCCGGGCGGTGGAGCCTCTCATCCGGGCCCTGAGGGATGAAGACAGGGATGTTCGGAAGGCGGCCGCAGTGGCCCTGGGAAAGATCGGCGATTCCCGGGCGGTGGAGGCGCTCATCCGGGCCCTGGGGGACGAGGACAATTACGTTCGGGAGGAGGCCGCAGTGGCCCTGGGAAAGATCGGCGATTCCCGGGCGGTGGAGGCGCTCATCGGGACCCTGATAGACAGGGACTGGTAAGTGTAGAGAGAGGCCGTGGAGGTTCCGGAAAGGCTTGCGTCGAAGAGGATGAGAGGTTAATTCCTATATGTCCCTCGTGCTTAGCACAGCAACGACAAAGTTTGTCGTAAGTATGGGATGAGAGAACAACTACGTCTGTGCCCTACTGATTACTGGCTTTAAATCTCACAGAAATTCCACTTTACGCTGTTGAATGCGGAGTCTTCTTATTTGGGAGTACGGAAATATTCCAAATCCTCTGCGCTTCCGTCATGTCATTTAAGACAATCGGGTATTCCCTGGCATCCCGACACACCGGGAGTAAATGCCGGTGTTCTTTCGTCTTCTTAAGGGGCCCTACTTGATCGATCCACTATTCGACTTCCTTAAAGGATGGGGCCGACTACCGCACCCCACAAACTTCTCTGATAAGGGGAGTGAGGAATGACTGAGAGGATAATTATCCCGAAAGAGCTTTTGACTAACAACCTTCTACTCAAGACATGCAGCCCCTAAAGTCCACCGCTTGGCTGACCGTGTTTACCCGAACTTGGACATCGCCCTTACGGTATGATGAGTGCTTGAGAACCCTTTTGAAGATGCGGAGAGTGCAGCACTCTCGATTCTATGAAAGCTGGATCAGCCTCCTATCATGCGCCTCCGCAGTCGCAAGCGAATACCCTTCTTAAGAAGGAAGCGTGTAATTGACACTATCAAACCCGATTTTTTATTGTGCAAACCAATAAAATCCCTTGGGGAAAATGGGTGGGCACGGCATAAGCAATGCCATGCCCCTTTAATAGCCGTTTCCGACACGAATGTAAATCAGCCGCTCTGCAAGTCGCCCGGATTCGCAGGAGTGCTATTCACAACGCCTGTACCTTCCGCACCGTCTACAGGAGCGGATTGATACCCAAGGGTCATGACCTTCGGCCCCATCTTCTTGACTGTAAGATATGTCAGAAGTAGGCCTCCCATTCCCGCTATAAACGCAAACACAACCGCGCCCATTTGGTTGCGAAAAGCGACGGCTCCGATTATCGCTCCCAAAACCTCGCATGCAAGCCATACTCCTATGGTGGCCAGAACGGCAAGCCCACCCCTGTATCCCTTGTATTTAGCGATCTTGAAAACCCTACCGCATACAAGAATCAGGACGATAATCTCCAGCATTTAAATGACCTCCTTCCTCGAATGTCATTAATTATCGATCACGATCCTTAACTTTTGCCCTCGGGCTCCCAGGAAGCTTCCTATGGGAATATGGAATACGGAAGACTTTCTCGCGAACTTAGAAAGACCTTTTAAGCAGACAAGCCCAATAAATATGGGTTGAATATTGCACCGCCTCCACCGTGAAGGCAAACAGACATCTGCTTTTATGCAGCGCTTCCAAGAGTCGATGCCGTTTCGCTTCCTTTGCATGAAGGATTGAGGGATTGTGGGCCGTCCGCCGGGTATCAAGCGGAAGATGACGCCCCAATCCAGGCAACGGGTCACTTCCAATATGTTGCTTATACTTTTATTATTTATGTGGGGAAAGGGTGTGAAAACATAACATGAGGCTTTCTATTATAGGCAGCCAGAAATGTTGAAAAGGAGTGCCATGCAATCTGAACCCATCAAGGTCGGGGTAATAGGACATCGCATTCTCATGGAGGAGGACAAGATCGTCGCCGGCATTGAAAAGGCTGTGGAGTTGCTGCGCGAAAACTTCGGTGACCGTCCCCTTGCGATCCTCTCATCCCTTGCGGAGGGCGCGGATCGACTGGTTACGGAGGTCGTGCTCCGCAACTCCGATTCCTCGCTGATCGCCGTCATACCTTTTTCGATGCAGGAATACATCAAGGATTTCGGGGACGAGGGCTCGCCATCCCGTACTGAGTTCGAGCGTCTGCTGCGTGAGGCAAGCGAGGTCATCGAACTTCCCGATAATCCGGACAGAAACGAGGGTTACGCGCAGGGAGGGAATTACATCGCCGATCACTGCGATGTGCTTATCGCGGTGTGGGATGGCCAAGATGCGCAAGGCCGTGGCGGTACGGGAGAGATAGTAGCCCGCGCACGCGGCCAGGGGAAACCGGTGCTTATCGTTCGGGCGGGGAACCGCAAGCCGGGCACGCGGGAACCCACTACCTTGGGGGAGGAACAGGGCCGCCTGCTTGTCGAGGGCCTTAGTAGTGCTGATGCTTGAACAAGGGGGCAAAGATGAACGACGGCAAGATCGTCATATGCATAGTTGGCGATGTCATCGTTGACTGGCAAATCCTACTCCCCCGCGGAGAATCAGCCAAGAACATGGATATTGCCCAAAGATGGGGGCAGTTCACCTGCCAGGCCGCGGCCCAGCCGGGAGGCGCCGCTCTGCTCACCGCGCTCCTCCAGGAGATGGCTAAACAATACCCGGGTGCGGGAAACAGATTGCAAATCCACGGCCCTGTACTCCCCGATGCCGCACTCCAGCAACCCGGATATCCCGGCGTGGCAAAGGCTTTCATGTCCTGGTCCACTTTTGAAGGACGTGGATCGGGCGGGAGAGAGTACGTATGGAGGGTAAGCGAATTCCTGGGGGAACATCATTCTCCCGCCATTGGAAACCAAAACGGGGCCGCAGAAGAAACTTATCAAAATGTGGGAAAGGGAGCTGAAGAACGCGTTCCATATATTTTGGTCATCGAGGACAGCAACCACGGCTTCAGGAATTGTGAAAAGTCCTGGCCCTCTTTCATAAATACCGTGAGCGGCACGTCGGAAGAAAGCGGAGAAGGATTCCCACGTTTTATCCTCATCAAGGTGACCGATCCCCTTGAAGATGACCCGCTTCTCGAACGATTGTGCCGGAATCACGCACAAAAGCTGATCGCCTTCACCTCGGTAAGCGACCTCAGAAAGAGCGGGTGTCACATAGGTTATCCTATTTCCTGGGAACAGGTTTATGAGGAGACGGTAAATTCGGTTACCAACCATCCCGGGTTAAAGCAAGCCAAGAGGGTCGTGGTCTCGCTGGGAGCGTCCGGCGCAGTGTTGCTGACAAAAAAGGAAGGCGAGAATGAGGTTTGGGATAGCGTGCTGGTCTTCGACCCAAAAAACCAGGAAGGAGATTGGGAGAAAAAACATAAAGGGGACATGATCGGGTATGGCATCTGTATCGAGGCCTCGCTCATCTGGAAATTAGTGGTATTTAACTCAAAAGTAGAACCCTCGGAAGACACGATTGAACAAAAGATGATCGAAGCGATAAAACGTGGTTGTCATGCGGCGCGTATCCTGCACCTCCACGGATACGATGAGGATTCCGAAGGAAACGCACTGCGCCTCAGCTTTCCTTGCGAAAGGATAGCCCTGAGCATATTGGGAAATGAGCCTACCGAATTCCAAGAAACAAAGCTTGCCCACGGTTTCGGCCGAAGCCAGAGCATCCTTGATATCAAATTGGCGGCGGATCTCTCGCATGGAAGCATCGCGGGCAGGCTGGATAAAGCCAAGGAAGTTGTCATCAAAGGAGCGGAACATGCTTTAAGGGGGGTGCCTCTAGAGCGCATAGGCCAGTGGTCCTCAGTGGACCGCGAGGAGATAGAAAGCATGCGCAGCGTAAGCAACATCGTGGAAGAATACGTCAACCGCTACCGCGCCGGTTATCGTATTGAAAAACCTTTGTCCATAGCCGTCTTCGGTCCTCCGGGCGCGGGCAAGTCCTTTGCCATCAAACAGATGGCGAAGGCAAATTTCCCGGACTTAATAAAAGCCCATGAATTCAACCTCTCCCAGCTCGTATCACCCAACGAACTCGCCGCTGCCTTTCATATAGTGAGAGACATGGTGTTGGAGCAGTATCTCCCTCTGGTCTTCTGGGATGAGTTCGATACCACGCTCGAGGGTCAAGAATTGGGATGGCTGAGGCATTTCCTGGCGCCCATGCAGGACGGGCACTTCCGCGAAGGCGGAGCCTTCCATCCCATCGGGCCCTCGATCTTCGTCTTCGCAGGAAGCCGGTACACAACCATGGAGGAATTCAGGGCCGGCCACGCGGGCAGGGAAGCAAGCGAGAAAGCGGCGAAAAAGGATGACTTCGTCAGCCGACTTAAGGGTTTCGTGAACATCCTAGGGCCGAATCCCAGGACGGGGGAGAATAAACACAGAGACGAAAATTATATCCTGAGGAGGGCTTTCCTGTTGCGTACCATACTCGAAAGAAAAACCGCGCACCTAATGGACGACCTCGGAAACATAAGAATAAACGACGGGGTGCTGCGCGCTTTCTTGATGGTCGAAAGATACTATTACGGGACGCGCTCCATGGAGGCCATAGTCGAGATGAGCACTCTGGCGGGGAAAAAATCCTACGAGCTGTCAAGCTTGCCGGCGCCGCGGCAGCTATCGATGCATGTTGATCCGGACGACTTTATGCGCCATGCATGTACTTTTTGAAGGGTCATCATGGAATATTTCTCCTGAAGGACGAGGACAAGGGAAATCACGCAGTAGAAATGTTTTGATCAAGGTCCGATTATACGGCATAAAACAAGGATAGTTTCAGCGTGACGGAGTACGGAGATGTTCGAGGATTTGGGAGAATCCGCTAAGCTTGCCCTCACCTATGCCATGCACACATGTTGGGATCTGAAGCACCGGGGCTTGAGTCCTGAACACCTCTTCCTTGGAATAACCGAACTGGAAGACTTGAACCTGCGGCGCTGCTTCTCCATGGCAGGTGCCGATATGGATACAACAGCCGTAAGGGTGCGCGAGGACCTGGCCATGGGATCGGACGACACAAGACATGTCTATCTCACGGCGAAAACGCAGAAAATCCTGCAAAATGCAGCGGAGGAAGCCTCTCGTTACAACATAAGAAGAGTGGAAGCGCCGCACATCCTGATCGTCCTGCTCGAGGAGAAAAGGAGTGCGCTCGCGCGTGCCGTTCGGGCTCAGGGCTCCAGTCCGGAAGACATCGCAAGATTATTGCGCACCATGCTGAGGTCTGGAGCCTGGGTTCCCGATTTCTACCGGCGCCGAAAGGCGGTGGAGCAACCGGGTCTCGAAAAGTCCTCGCAGCTCATGGAGAAACTGGGACGCGACCTTACTGAACAGGCGAGGCGCGGCGAGCTTGACCCCATAATAGGGCGTGAAGCCGAAACCCTCCAGGTCATACAGATCCTGCTCTCCAGGAAAAAGAGCAATCCCGTTTTGGTGGGAGATGCTGGAGTGGGGAAAACGGCCATCGTGGAAAACCTCGCCCAGCTCATCGCAGAGGGGAAAGTGCCCCCCGAGCTGAGAAACAAGCGCGTGCGGACATTGGAGGTGGGAGCACTGGTCGCGGGCACCATCTATCGGGGCTCCTTCGAGGAGAAGGTGCTCGCTTTCGTCAAGGAGGCACGTGAGGATCCTGACCTCATTGTCTTCATCGATGAGATGCACACTTTGATCGGAGCGGGTCGTGCGAGCACCGACGTCCTCGACGCTTCCAACATCCTCAAACCGGCGCTCTCCCGCGGCGATTTCAAATGCATCGGCGCCACAACCTATGGGGAGTACCGCGCCTATATCGAGAGCGATCCCGCCCTGGAGAGGCGTTTCCAGCCCGTGTACGTCGGCGAGACCACGACCGAGGACACACTGCGCATATTGCGCGGGCTCCGCAGCAGGTATGAGGCCTTCCACGGGCTCCAGATACTGGACGACGCCCTTAGCGCCGCTGTGGAATATTCCACCCGTTACCTCCCGGAGCGGCGACTGCCGGATAAGGCCCTCGATCTTCTGGACCAGGCTTGCTCAAACTGTCGCCTGCGATCCTTTTACGGCATCGGCGAATTGGGCAGGCTTTCCACGGAGGAAAAGGAAAAGTTGTTCACACGAAACCCTGTGCCTCCTGCTGCTTCCATCACCTTCGTCACCAGGGAGGATGTCGCGAGGGTCATCTCCGACTGGACGGGCATCCCCGTGGGGAGGATAGCCGCCGATGAGAGCGAGAAGCTGCTCAGAATGGAAGCCCTGATAAAGAGAAGGCTGGTAGGGCAGGAGCAGGCGGTGAATGCCGTGTGCCAGTCCATCCGCAGCGCGCGGGCCGGCCTGCGAGATCCTAAGCGCCCTGTAGGGGTTTTTCTTTTTCTGGGGCCGACAGGGGTAGGGAAAACGGAACTCGCGAGGACACTCGCCGAGGTGCTCTTTGACGACGAGGAAAAGGTCATTCGCGTGGACATGTCGGAGTATTGCGATCAGAGTGCCGTCTCACGACTCATAGGGTCACCCCCCGGTTATGCGGATTCGGACCGGGGAGGTACGCTCACCGAGGCGGTGAAGAAAAACCCTTACTCCGTCGTTCTTCTCGACGAAGTGGAAAAGGCGGACCGGAACGTCCATCACCTGTTGCTGCAAGTCATGGACGAGGGGCGCTTGAGGGACGGATTGGGACGGCCGGTGGATTTCCGCAACACCGTCATAATCATGACTTCCAATGTGGGAGCGGAGCGCCTGCGCAAGAGTCGCCGTGTGGGCTTCGAAGCGAATGGCGAGATCGCCAAAAGGCGCGCACAGCCCGACGTCAACCGCGAGGTAAGAAGAGACCTTCAACGCGCTTTCAGCCCCGAGTTCCTCAACCGCATCGACGATATAGTCGTCTTCAACCCGCTGACACATGAGGAACTTAGGGAGATTGCGCGCCTGATGCTTTCCAGAATCCCGTTGCAGTTAGAGATAAGCTCCAAGGCTCTCGACTTACTGGTCGAAGCGGGATACGACCCAGAGATGGGGGCGCGCCCGCTAAGGCGGGCCATCGAGACCATGGTGGCGGAACCTTTAGCCGCGAGGCTCATCGCTGGATCCTTCAATAAAGAAGATATAATATCTTTGGGGGTTTCCAAGGGCAGAATGACCTTTCGCAGGAAAAAGACCCCAAGCCAGGAAGAAGGCCGCGTGAAGATGGCGGCTCTTCTAAAGCAGGGCAAGGAGAAGTGCCATGAATGACTACCGTGTGTTCATCAGTTATTCTCACGAGGACAGCGACCTGGTGGAACTCATCGTTTCCATCCTCAACGAGATCGGCCTGCGCCCCCTGTGGGATCGCAACTTCGCCTACGGTCGAGGTTTCCCGGAACAGATAAGGAAATGCATTGCCCATGCCCATGTCTTCCTTCCCCTCATAACCGAATCATCGAGCAAGCGGGGTTGGGTCCACCAGGAAATAGGATATGCCATGGCTCTCAACGTGCCCGTGCTCCCCGTTGCCAGGGGAACGCTTCCCGGGGAGATGCTGCAGGAGTTACACGCAATGATACTGAGCGACGACCCGGAGGAGATACGGACCCAGCTCACGCGGGACATCTTCGAAAGCCTCGTCAACTCATTCCAGGAAAAGGAATTTGCGCTTTATGAATGTGCCGAGCTTCCGGAAGAGCGCACGGTCCTCATAGCGCAATACGCCAGAAGCATACTGGAGATGGGCGAGCACGGCCTAGTCAGGCAGAAAGGGGCCTTTGGTTCCTTCAGCATTCCTCACCGAGTCCTCTCCGATCCTGTCTGGACAATCCGCTACCATCCCTATGAAGCCGGTCTGTATTACAAGAAGTTGCTGAGGCTGGAGCGCCTTATGCTGGAGAAGCACGCACGAGTGGCGGGGTGCAAGTTGATCGTGAATCCGCGGGTGCCCACAAAATACAGCCCGCGGGCGAGGTCGGCTCGGCTTCAGACATTGCTCGAGTTCCTTCACTCCATGCCCGATTCCAAAGCGCAGATAGCCATAAACGACCGCATGTACGAGGAAGAGAACGTTACCCTGGTCGGTGACTGGTTCGCCGCCGAATCGGTGTCCATGTCCGGAAGCCGTCAGACCATCTTCACCCGGCATGCACCCAGCATGAAGAGCAGGATAGAATACTTCGATCAGGAGTTCGATGAACTCCTCGAGGAACGCGGATGGCAGCATCATAATTCGCGGATAGCCGCCATCAACGAGATAGAGGCTATCGTAGCCGAATTGGAAACCGAAGCGAAAACTATATCAGGGAGCGAAATTCTCCGCTGAGCCAATCCCTGTCGACCAAGTGTTTACCTTTACTCAAGAACTCCTCTATGAACTGCTTTCTCCTGTATTCTATCGGGTTTTTTTTGAATTGCTCCAATTCTTTGTATAGCTTAGTTATCCAATCCCCCTTATTCCACAAGAAGTCGAAGTGGCTCTTCAGGAAGCAGCCGAACGTGGAGTCGTTCTTCACCATGAATACCGGCATATAACCGCCTATGCAGACCATGTTGATGTCGTCGTCCGGCACATGAACACCCACGTGGGCCAATTGCCCCATATGATAGGATTCCACGAAGGTATACCTGTCTGTTCTTATCATGTAAAAGGTCGGCGTTACCGAAGAAAATTTTACTTGTATGTCCTTGCCTTCCTTGATTTTTTCTATCACGTATTCTGCCGTATTAAAAGCGTCCTTGAAAACTCCGCATTCCAGGTAGGCTCTGTCGTCTTCGACCTTAAGGCCATTTTCCACGATGGCCCTGTCCTTTGCGGCCGGAGACAATGGGTTTAGCAGCAAAAGCATGTATCTTGGAGGCATTTGCTTTTTCAGGCTTTCATCGACAATACCCCTGTAGGGGGCGTTTTCGCAGAAAAAATCCCGAAGGGAATTCCCCATCATCCTGATCTCGGTGGAATCTTTTATCTGTTTAGCTATCTCTCGCGCTAACTTTTCCCCATCCGCGCGCCTGCTTTTGAAAACCCTCTCTATCCCAGCCTGCCACATTCCCGCAACCGCTTCACCGGCGAGCAAGGGCGATACCGGGCCGAGATTTGTTAACTCTCTCACTACCTGATCGACAAGGTCCGCTGCGTTTTCGAAAACGAAATACGACCCTTCGATAAGCCTCTTTTTTAATAGTCGGGGCACGTCCTTTGCGCCACTCATGGCTTCTTCCCATTTTTTTCTGTCAAAGCGAGCGGGCTCGAACAGGAGGATGCTCAATAATCCCTTTTTTTCTAGATCGTTGGCTACTTTGAGTTCCGAAAGTACGTTTTTGCTCGTTGGACCGTCATCCGTTGTCAATATGCATATGAAACATTTGCAGTTCTCGATGACCATCCTTGCCTGCTCCAGCCAATTGGGGGTGGTATGCATATCGTAGCAGTCCAGAAAAACCGAGTAGCCCGCCTTTTTAAGGGCGGTATACAGATTTTTAGCGAAACCCAATCCTTTGCTCTCGTAGGAGATGAAAACGTTATAATTCATACTATTTGCATCCCTCATCGATGATGAATCAACGATCACGCAACCGCTTTCTCGGCCAACCACTGTCATTACAACCACCTCCCATTACGTTGTGCAGACCTGCTCTTCGCTATAGCCAAAGTCACTGATTCCACTGGCACATCATGGTAGTGGTATAGAATTTACTGTTAGCCCCTGACTTTTTAAATAAAACATATAATATATAATGGATGTTTTTAATTTTCCAACATTTAATTTTAATCCAGATAATCTTTGGTACTCATTATGTATTCTCTGTCGGGAAACCCCTAGAACAAGCCGAGGTCATGGCGATAACTTTCGAGCCCCCTAGCAAACGACGACGAGCAGCTAGACATTTCTCAGGCGAGTAGTTCTGACCGAGAGACCTCGCCTATGGCATAAGAGTGGCATTGATGCTTTGGCGAACTCATCCTTAAAACGCCCTTTGGAATTTATGAACAACGGGGCCGATGCAAAGGGTATAGCGGCCTTCCTCCAACTCGCGGAAAACGGCAACCATATTACCGCTTTGAGGCGACCACTCCGGTTTTGCAACTAGAGGATTTCTGTTTTCTTTTTCGGGCAAAAGTAGTAGTAGGCACGGCAGTGCTTCGGCAGTTTGCTCCTCCCAGATCACCTCGATGGCTTTCGTCTCTCCATCAACCCGTATCTGAGTGTATATAGTTCCCCGGTAAGCGAAGAGCAGATCGCATCGAATCCCAGCCTCTTTGCTTATGAGCATGGTGTCCCGCAATAAACTCGCTGCCTCATCCCAACGTCCAGTGGCGAGGAGGTAGTGCGCTTCCCTTACTCTGCCACGCAACACTTCCTCCAGCTCCCCACTGGCCTCAGAAAAATCGTGCCACATATCATAACCCAGCTGCGGGGGAACATCAATGGGAACCGCCAGCGCTCCCTCGCGAGAGATTATTATCCTTACAGCGATACCCGCATCCCCCTCCATACTCACCAGCCATGACCAGGCACGTTCCAGGATTCCTTCGTCCTCCATAGCTGCCTTTGCCAGGGCTTCCGCGATCCTCCAGCGCATGAGCCGACGCCCGTGTTCCCGCGCCGTCCAGCTATCCCAGATCTCGTCGAATTGGCGACAGAGGCGGCGCAGGGCCATCACTTTCTCCAGACAGTCCTTACAGCGGAAAACATGCTGAGCCAGCTTTTCGGCCTCCTCCTCTGTAGCCCTTTTGTTCACGTATCTAACGATTGCCATTTCCTCTGGATGATCCAAGTTATTGTCCCTCCTTTTACACCCTCACTCCATATGCTCAAACCGCGTATTTCTCGCATGCAGCGGTCCCCGGATTACTACATATCGTCAAATCAACGGCTACGATCTACGCTTCTCGACATCCCCTGGTGCCCTCAATCTGACTTCTTTTTATGTCCAGCATCTCCTTTTTATCCACTCTTTTTTCGCCCAGTGCATGCTGCATTTTAAGAAATGGCTACTGACTGGCCGTGCGATCCGCGGCAGGGCGGGAGATGGCGTAATTTGCATCGCGAACACGGTGTCTCCTTGCGGCCGGACGTAGACGCTTTTCCCCGGGCGACCCCCAACACCTTAAGCACCCGCTTCTCCAGTTTATCCGACCAGTCGGGGATGGCATCTTTGTAACCATCGCGGAAATTGACATAATAATCCCGCAGACAGGTAGAAGCAACCATCGAGTCCGCCATGTTCTCGTAATATTTAAGCGAGGTTTTGTCTTTAGCCATTATCTCCTTTAATTTGAGTGGCAATCTTTGCATCAACGGTTCAAGGCACTTCTCAATATCCTCTTCCCTCAGTTGGGACGCCGATGCGTAATCCCTCGAGAATTCCTCACTCAGTACATGCAGCGGAGTTGAGCCGTGCTGGCCATCGACTTTTTTAGGATTGCCCTCCAACCCACGCGGGCTTGGCCTCCCGTATATCAGCTTGGAGAAGCCGAAAGACAGCTGCTGGTGAGGATAACCTCCGCAGAGAAAGACAATCCTCAAAAGCCACCATGAGGCGATCAACTCCTCCCTTGCCTTTTGAGCGAGCAACAGGATGTCCTCGGGGGTATGCTGTTCTATATCGAACAGCGAGGGCCATTTTCTCTCATCACAACTTATTTCTTGAAGTGTCTCATTTTCAATCTTTTTTTTAAATTCGATGACTTTAGGCTTTACGAAATACTCCTTTAGCCACGCCAGGAAGGACTCGGGTCTGCTTATCTTCTCAGGATCATATCCACCTTCTTGCGGATCCTTCTGCAATCGCAATATTAATAACTCCCACACCTCCTGCAATATGTCCTGAATTATTTCGGTTATGTCCGTTGTCTTTAAGAATGGAGCGTAATTTTTACGCACAAGGTATGTTATAAAGGGTGTTAACTTTTTCTCATATGCTTCCTTGATTTTCCTCCAGGCCTCAAAATCTCCCCGTTTTGCCTCACTCAACAGTTTTAAAAGTTCCTCCTTGCTCTGTATTTCATGTGTCATTCTTTATGCTCCGTGTTGTTTAAACCCTCCCAGGACCCGCATTTGTTCCCTGCTCACGAGGTAACGCCCACTTCCGTGACTGATAGCCCCCTCGCAAGCCGCAAAGGTCGTCTCTGCCCTCAACATAGATGGAATTATACATCGCATCCAAAATCTAGTGATAGTTCTCTGGATTAAACCCCCCAGATTTCTCCTTCTGCTCGCGAGAAACCATTAATTCACATATACACGGGCCGAGGGAGGCGCGGGGGGTAAAGTTCAGATGCTTATGGGGTTGTAGATGCAGCCGGCCCCTACTTCTGCAGGGGCACCGGTAAGGGCTCGCGTCTCCCTCCCTTCTCATGCCTTTCCGCTTCCTGGGGCAAGGTCAGTTTGGAGATGCTCGGGCCACGAGAGACCACCTCGGAGCCTATAGATATAGGTGCGTGGTGAAAATGTTTTTATGGCAATCGAGATGCCATGAGCCGGGTGATCTTATATCGTTGAACCGGTCCTTTATATTTTCTTCCCTGATAGGGAAAAGTCTCCTGGCGCAAAGGGCGCACCCTTTATGAGGCATGGATGGCGCATGGCGAAATGGGCCCGGCAACGTCACTTCCGAGAGCGCGCGGTAGTGGGTATGAAAAACGTCTTGTCGGTCCATCCCGAGCGTGCTAAATATGGAGCAACAATAAAGCAGGGTGGAGAATAAAAATGCTAAAGACGGCGCTATTCCCTTTGCTTTCTGGGCAAAAAGGCTCTTCAGCCATGCTGAAGACATCGTAGGGCAATATCAGCGTAAAAGGAGGCTCTCGAATAGGTGTGGTGTAGATCGAAAACCTTAAAGCTAAGATACTAAGCGCATTTGTAAAGTTCGGAATTTCCAGGGCTAGGAGGCACATGGTATGAAGACGACCAAGACCTTCCGCATCTTCGTCTCCTCCACCTTCGAGGACCTGAAGGCGGAAAGGGATGCCCTGCAAGAGCACGTCTTCCCAGCGCTGCGCAGGCTCTGCGAGGAGAGGGGGTGCTCCTTCCAGGCCATAGACCTCAGGTGGGGGGTGGCCGAGGAGGCCTCCTTTGACCAACGCACCATGCCTATCTGCCTGGAGGAACTCTCCCGTTGCCAGCGGTTGACACCCCGACCCAACTTCATCGTCCTTCTGGGCGACCGCTACGGATGGCGCCCTCTTCCCTACCGGGTGGAGGCAAGGGAGATGGAGGCCTTGCTCGCCCAGCTGGACGGGGTGGAAAGGAATCTTGCCCTGTCCTGGTACCGCCTGGACGAGAACGCTGTCCCTCCCGAATATCTCCTCCAGCCCCGCCATGATGACTACCGGGATCCCGAGACCTGGCGGAAGGTAGAGGAAAGGCTGCGCTCTTCCCTGGAGAGGGCGGCCCGGCGGGCGGGACTCTCCGGGCAAGACGTCTTCAAATACACCGCCTCCGCCACCGAGCAGGAGATCGCGGCGGGGGCCCTCACCGTGGAGGACGCGCCCGAACACGTCTTCTGCTACTTCCGGGAAATCCAGGGATACCCCTCAGACGGGAAAGGGGGCTTGCTCCCGGAGACAGCCACCTTTCTTGACCTTTCCGAGGACGGAAGGAGAAACGGAGAGGCCGCCTCGCTTCTCGCAAACCTCAAAGCAAAGCTGGAGGAGACCCTCCCCGGAAACGTGCGCCGTTACCGTGCCTCCTGGAAGGGAGGGGGAGGGGATGACTCCCCTATTACACTCGACCACTTGCCAAAGCTCTGCGAGGACGTCTTGTCCGACCTTTCATCGATCATCCTCTCCGAGATAGAGAGGCTCGAAGAGGAGGATGAGCTGGCAAGGGAGGTGGAGGAGCACCGTGCCTTCGCGGAGGAGCGCGCCCGCGTCTTCGTGGGCAGGGACTCCCACCTCCAGGAGATAAAGGATTACCTGGCGGCCGCGAACCCGCGGCCCCTGGTCATCCACGGAGAGGGAGGGTGCGGAAAATCCGCCCTCTTAGCCCGGGCGGCGCAGGAGGCGGAGAGAACCCACCCCGAGGCGCAGGTGGTACGCCGCTTCCTCGGGGCCACCCCCGCCTCCACGCAAGTATCCTTGTTCCTTTCGGACCTTTGTTCCGAGCTGGCTCGCCTCTGCAGAAGGTTGGAGGTAACAGTGGAGGAGGGCTCTTTAGAGAAGCTCTCCCTGCGCTTCCGGAGCCTGCTCTCCCTGGCAGGCGAGGAGCGCCCTATCTTTCTCTTTCTGGACGGTCTGGACCAGCTCGCAGGCAAGCCCTCCGCCACCCTCTCCTGGTTCCCCGAGCTCCTCCCTAAGGGGGTGCGCCTGGTGGCGAGCGTGCGGGAGGGCGAGGCCCTGGAAGAGCTGCGGAGGAGACTGTCCCAGGATTGTTTGCGGGAGCTCGGCCCCCTGCCACCAGAGGAGGGAAAGGAACTTCTCTCCCTCTGGCTCGCGGAAGAGGGGCGGGCCCTGCAGGACTTCCAGGAGGAGGAGGTGCTCCTCGAGTTCGAGAAAACGGGAAACCCCCTCTACCTCCGCCTGGCCTGCGTGGAGGCCTGCCGCTGGCACTCCTACGACGTGGACTCCCGCCTCGGGGAGGGGATCGTGGAAATCATAGATAATCTCTACGAGCACCTGGAGAAGGAGTATGGAAAGGTACTTTTCTCCACTTTTCTCTCACTTCTCTGCGCCTCGCGCTACGGGCTCTCCGAGGAGGAGACGCTGGACCTCCTTTCCCGCGACGAAAAGGTGATGCAGGAGTTCCGGAGACGCAACCCACGCTCCCCTCAGGTGGACACCCTACCCGTGGCCGCCTGGTCCCGCCTCCTCTCCGACCTCGAGCCCTACCTTACCCGCCGCCAGGCGGATGGAACCATCCTCCTCTCCTTCTACCACCGCGAGCTCTCGGAGGTGGCGGAAGGGAAATATCTCACGGGAGGGGAGGAAGGAAGGGTGCGCCTAGCCCTCGCCGACTATTTCGAGGAGCGCGAGCTCTCCCCGAGGAAGGTGAGCGAGCTCCCCTTCCAGCTCTACCGTGCCTCCGCCTGGCAGAGGCTCTCTTCCGTACTCTCCGACCCCTCCTTCTTCTCCTTAGCCTGGAATCAAGATAAGTACGAGGTCCTCTCCTACTGGACGGCACTGGAGGGAGAGGGCTTCTCCGTGGTGAAGACTTATCGCAATATTCTAAAGAAACCGGAAAGAGAGGGCTTTATAAACATATCCGCACTCGCCGAGATGCTCTACCTTACGGGGCACCTCAAGGAATCCTTGTCCCTTTGGGAACAACTGGCGGAGCGCTCTCGCCCAAGCGGCCACCTCGCAGATCTGCAGGCTGTCCTGGGCAACCAGGCCATGATCCTTCAATCCTGGGGGAGGCTCGAGGAGGCCATGGAGCTACTGGAGGAGCAAGAGCGCATCTGCCGGGAGCTGGGGTTAAAGGATTCCCTTGCGGCCTCCCTGGGGAACCAGGCCGCGATCCTCAACTCCTGGGGGAGGCTCGAGGAGGCCATGGAGCTACTGGAGGAGCAAGAGCGCATCTGCCGGGAGCTGGGGTTAAAGGATTCCCTTGCGGCCTCCCTGGGGAACCAGGCCGCGATCCTCAACTCCTGGGGGAGGCTCGAGGAGGCCATGGAGCTACTGGAGGAGCAAGAGCGCATCTGCCGGGAGCTGGGGTTAAAGGATTCCCTTGCGGCCTTCCTGGGGAACCAGGCCGCGATCCTCTACAAGCGTGGAAGGCTTGAGGAGGCAATAGAGCTGCGCAAGGAGGAAGAGCTTATCTACAGCGAGTTAGGCTTTAAAGGGAAAATTCAACTTTCCTTAGGAAATAAGGCTCTTATATTAAGGCGTTCGGGCAAGCCCGAGGAGGCTTTGGAGCTTCTGAAGGAACAAGAGCGCATCTGCCGGGAGCTGGACCTGAAAGATGGCCTACAGACCTCACTGGGGAACCAGGCCTTAATCCTCCACGAATTCGGAAGGCCCGAGGAGGCTTTGGAGCTTCTGAAGGAACAAGAGCGCATCTGCCGGGAGCTGGACCTGAAAGATGGCCTACAGACCTCACTGGGGAACCAGGCCTTAATCCTCCACGAATTCGGAAGGCCCGAGGAGGCTTTGGAGCTTCTGAAGGAACAAGAGCGCATCTGCCGGGAGCTGGACCTGAAAGATGGCCTACAGACCTCACTGGGGAACCAGGCCTTAATCCTCCACGAATTCGGAAGGCCCGAGGAGGCTTTGGAGCTTCTGAAGGAACAAGAGCGCATCTGCCGAGAACTGGGTTTTATGTACGGCCTAAACAGGTGCTTTGCCAAGGAGATTAAGGTCCTCGCTACATTAGGTCGTTTACGAGATCTTGAAAGGGTGCTCGAAGAGCGTGAAGGCCTTTGTCGCGAAATGGGTTTCATGATAGGTTTAGCGGCATGCTTGATGTATAGGGCGCAGCTAGTGAAAAAAAGCGATTTTGAAAAAGCTCTTTCACTTGCCCAAGAGGCCCTAAATGCAGCGAAAAAAGGAGGTGACATGGATCAAATTCGGTGGATAGAAGGGTGGATAAGAGTAGAACTTTAAAAGAAAAAAATTATTTTTGATTACTAACGCAAACAAGAAAAAATTTATAATACATAAAAGCGATCTAGGCATATCTTAGGATAAGTTTCATCATTAACCCAGTGAGAAAACGGAGGTTGACTTATGAGATATAATGAGCATTTAAATTCGGATATGAAATGCGACGATGTTACCGAAAAAGTCCTCAAATCTCTTATGCTTCAAGCAAAAGCACTATACTGGGTCGGGGAACGCGATAAAGCAAAGGAACTGTACATGGAAAAGGAACGTATTTGCCGGGAATCAGGCTTACACATCTTTTATCCCTCAGGAAACCAGGAAACAATAAATATTTTGAAGGAGGAAGAGAAAATCTATCGCGATCTTGGACTCAAGGACAGTCTTCAAGAATGCTTAAAAAACCAGGCAAGAATCTTTTACGACATGGGTAAGCTCGAAGAAGCCATGAAACTTTTCAAAGAGCAGGAAAGTATCTGCCGGGAGGTTGGATTGAAAGATGATTTGCAAATTTGCCTTGGAAACATAGCTTTAACCCTATCTTCTATGGAACGTCTTAAGGAAGCATTACTGGTGCTTAAAGAACAGGAGCAAATATGTAGGGATCTAGGCTCGAAAGTTGATCTTGAATATTCTCTTAGACAACAGGCGAAAATCCTATATACTCTAGGAAATCTCCAAGAGGCCATGGGAATCCTGATTGAACAGGAAGACATTTGCCGAGAGTTGGGGTTGGAGGATTACCTCCAAGTCTCTTTGGGGAATCAGGCAAAAATTTTGCAGGACTTGGGGAAATTTGAAAAGTCCATGAAGCTCTATAAAGAACAGGAGAGCATCTGTCGTAAGTTGGGCTTAGATGAGGATCTTGCATTATCTTTTATTGGACAATCTCTTCTTCTCGCACGATCTGGAAACGTGGAAGAAGCCCATCGAAAAGCACGCGATGCTCTATGTTTAGCAGAGAAAGGTGGACTCTCACAACTCGCTCAGGAAATAAGAGAAATTATGGATGTTATTGAACTTCGCATACTGTTAAACAAAGCTGTCAACGCTGCTGGCATGCATGATGGTTCCATGAATAATAAACCATTCAATAAGAAGAAATTGAAGGATGAAAATAGATTCAAGGAAAACAAGAAGCCTAATCTTTTCAGATGGAAAATGCGTAGAAACGATGGTTGAACCATAATACATCCCATAATATACCAGCATATGTATAATTATTATAGTTTAGAAAAACAGCGAAAATCCAATCACGTATTACTCTTTTTTGCTAGAGTGACAACTATACTGAAGGAACTTGCCTAGCTGCCTGCTACTGAGTGATAGGTTAAGCGCCACATACTAAGCCCGGGATGATTCCGATGGAACAGCCGGCCTTGGAACCAGGAGCCGCAGTTTGCTAGCCCTTCTCATTCTCATTATTCCAAGAGACACGCCATTAAGAATGAGGTTTGTCTTTCCTCAATGACCTCTCAGGCCCACTCCCGTATGAGCTTCCGGAAATAGTCGTGCCGGACCCGGTCCGCCTTGCGCCACAAAGGGCGCACCCTGTCCGCCCAGGAAGCGAATGTAGCGGGGTGTTCCGGATAGGCCTCGTAGAGCCTGCGCAGCTTCGCCGCCACGCTCCCCATTAGCGCCAGGCGGGTGACGGAGGCGGGGCGCAGCTTCCCGGAGGCTATCCCCCCGGCCAGGACGGGAAATGCCCTGGCCGTCTCCACAGGGTCGGACCTCATCTCGTACTCCAGGTTGAGGGCCACCGTGCCCTCCTCGGTGAAGATGCCGGGCACGGAGTAGAGGAAGTCCACCTCCCGAGGGGAGAGGGAGACCACGGCGGGCATGAAGGCGGCCAGGAAGGCGAACTTGGCTCCCTGGTCCCGGAAGTAGCGGACGTTGTAAGGCCACAGGGCCTCCCGCGTGAGGTCGTCCTCGGCGAGCGCCTCCGCCGCCACATCCGCGGCGATGCGGCAGGCAGCGAAGCCGGAGGTGACCCCCTCACCGCTGAAGGGCTTGTTCATGAAGGCGGCGTCCCCCACCACCATGATCCCGTTGTCCACCAGGGAGAGCGGCGGGCGGCGGTACGGGACCCTGCCTTCCGTGCACCAGGCCGTCACCCCGCGGAAGGGCAGAGTGGAGGCGAAGGCCCGGTGCCTCCTCCTGGCGCCGTCCCGGCTCGCCGGCATCCCCACCCCCACGATCATCTCCTCTCCGTAGCTGGGGGCGTACCAACCCTGGAAATGGAGGTAGGAATTTATTCCCGGGTTGAACTCGCCTTCCAGCTCCTTCCAGGACTCCATGTAGACCACCAATGTATCCATGTCCTCCACCGGTTCGCTCTCCCACCAGGGCGTGGAAGGCATGCCCGTCCTCACCGCCCCCCGTATGCCGGAGGCTTCCACCACCAGCCGGCAGCGGATCTCGTATTCCCCACCGTCGCCCCTTACCCTCACGCCTGCCGGGAAGCCCCTTTCCCGGACCAGGCCCAGGAATTCGGTCTCCTCGCGGAACTCCACCCCGCTGGCCACGGCGTAGCCGCGCAGACGCTTCATGAAAGCCGGTTTGTCCATGTCCATGGTCACCAGACGGGCGGTGACCCTGTGTTCTCCGTTGGGGGACCACATGGTGATTGTTTCCAGGCGGTGCAGCAACTCGTCTCCCTGCGGCAGGGGGATATTGAACCTCTCGAACGCGGGTTCCTCCATGTGAAAAGGGCCGATGGATCTCCCCAACGAATCCAGCTTCTCTTTCTCCAGGACCAGGCACCGGAAACCCGCTTCGGACAATCTCCAGGAAAAGTAGGTACCGGAAGTCCCCGCCCCAACCACTACTACATCGAACGATTTCTCCACGCTTCATCACCCCCATCACAGGCCGCCTCGATGCCCACCTCCCGCTCCGATTTTTCGCACCTTCCCCTATCCGCTCGCGGTCCCTAATCACAGGCCGCCTCGATGCCTACCTCCCGCTCCGAGAGCGGTATGTTGCTTCCCCTTACCCTCCATTTTCCAGAATTAATGGATGGAATCTGTGCCGACATCCCTCCGGCCCTCCATGGGAACCATCGACCAAGAGCGGCCTCAACTCTCCCCTTTCCGGTGGTGTAGCTGCTTTACACCAGTATGTCCCGCCTCTCGAAGAGACAGGCCGAGAGGGCCACCAGCGCCAGAGCGGACACCAATAACACCAGCGCGTGAATGCCGTTCAGCCCCCTCTTCAAAGGTTCGGCCGCCAGGTAATAGTAGAAGGGCGAAAGCCTGCTCCAGGGTTTTAGCCCCCGCACCACCTCGGAGAGGGAGTAGAGGAAGAAGGCGGCCACGGCAAACGCCGCGGCGATGCCCACGGCCTGCCCCCTCCTTCCGGTGAGGCTCCCCAGCGCCAGGGCCAGAGCCCCGAAGAACAGGCCGAGGAGCAAGCAGCTAAGACACGCCGCCGCCAGATTCCCCAATCCGATGTCCATGCCGAACGCGGCTGCCCCGGCAGCCAGCGCCGACCAGAGCACCGCCCCCAGGCAGATGGAGGAGACGGCCATGGCCGCCGCCTTCTCCAGGACCACTCTCCACCTCGGAATCGGGTTGGCCAGGAGCAGGTCCAATGTCCCCTTCCCCTCCTCGCCGGCGACGGCCGCGCTCCCCCGCGAGACGGTGAAGATGATGAAGAGCATGGGGGCCATCATGAAGAAGAGCTCCCCGTTCAGGAAACCCGCGGGTGAAGTATAATCCTCGGCGCTCTCGCCCACGAAGGCCTTCACCCACTCGGGGGCTTCCTCCATGAACTGGGTAAGAGCGGGGGTCTTGGACACGGTGGGGTAGTAGGCTACCAGAAAAAGGCAGAGGGCGGCTATGCCCACCGCCCACCAGGCGAAGGACACCCGCTGGTCACGCAGGGTCTTGAGGAAGACGTTCTTAAGCATCGGCCCCGCCTCCTTCCCCGCCGGATCCCTCCCGGTAGTAGTGCATGAAGATCTCCTCCAGGCCGACCTCCGGGCTGACCACGTTGAGCACCTCGAAGCGCGCCGCCGCCTTGATGAGAGCGTCCACGCTCCCGGTGAGCGAGCAGGTGAGCGTCCGGTCCTCCACCCGGAGGTCCTTGACCCCCGGTATGGCGGCGAAGTCCCCGGGGGGGACAGGAGAAGCGAAGTGTATCTCCAGCCGGCGCAGGGCCTTCCTCTTCAGGGCCTCGACCTCGTCCACGGCCACCAGCCTTCCCTCGCGGATGATGCCTACCCGGTCGCACATCCGCTCCACCTCCGGAAGGTTGTGGGAGGATATGAAGAAGGTGGCTCCCGCCTCGCTGGTTTCCCGGACCAGGCGATGGAACTCGTGCTGCATGAGAGGGTCCAGGCCGTTGGTGGGCTCGTCCATGATGAGGAGTTCCGGGCGATGCATGAAGGCCTGCACTATGCCTATCTTCTGCTTGTTTCCTCGGGAAAGGGACTTGATGCGTAGCGTGAGGTCGCACTGCAGGCGCTCCGCGAGGTAGCGGACGTAACCCCAGTCGGCTCCTCCTCTGAGGCCGGCCAGGTAGCGCAGGAGCTCTTCCCCGGTCAGGTTATCGTACAGGGCGAGGTCTCCGGGGAGGTATCCCAACCGTTTCCGAATCTCCACGCCCCGCACGCGCGCGTCCATGCCCAGGACCTCCGCCTTCCCCCTCGTGGGACGGATGAGGTCCAAAAGAAGGCGGATGGTAGTGGTCTTTCCCGCTCCGTTGGGGCCCAGGAAGCCGAAGACCTCCCCGCGCTCCACGCGAAGGTCGAGGTCCTCCACGCCCCGCTTTCGTCCGTAGTATTTTGTGAGTCCCCTGGTAAGGATGGCAACTTTTTCCAAACGCCTCCCTCTCCTTCCCTCGCTCGCATGCCCTATTTCCGGAGGACCGATTTGCGTCCCCCTCCTACACCCCCGTGCTCACCGGCTTCCCGCCCCCCTCACCCCGACGAGCATGAGTATCCTACCACAAGCCCCCAGAGGCCATGCACCACCGTAGCAGGATATGGGGATGTCAAAAAGGGGGCCGGAAAGGTCGGGCTCCCCTTCCTCCGGCGCCTGGGCCATCCTCTCCAGGAGGAGCAGGACCCGGAACCACGCCTTGTGCAGGGCCAAGATGCACACGTCCCTTCCCGTCTCCTCCATGAGCACGCGACCGCACGGGTCGAGGATAATCTCCTCCCCCGAGGTGTGTCCGGCCGGGCAGGCCACGGCCTCCACAACCCGGAGCACGATGCGATGATCCCGGAACCTCTCCATGGCCCGCAACCTCTTTTCTCTCTCCGGACGGGCGAGAAAGGCATCAAGGTCCCCCTCGGACATGGGAAGGCGGCGCATGAACTCCGTGGGATGCGGGCTTTCCCCGCCGGACAACTCCTGCGCTGCAGAACATCCACCCCTCTGCCTGCGGTTCCAGACGAAGAGATAGGGGATCAGCCGGAAGTTGTGGAGGACGAATTCAAGCAGCGGCATCCTCTCCCGGCTCAGACGGAAGGTGCAGCTCCCCAAGCCGCCCTGTTTAATGCCAGGATCGGTGCAGGCCACGGTGTGGAAAACCATGCGGTTGGGGTCCACGCCGCGCAGCATGTGGTCGTAGTAGGAGTAGATCAGCGGTGAGAGTTGGGAGAGGCCGTGCACGCAGATGCTGGGAGGGCATTTTCTCCTTATAAGCCCTCCCATGGCGTCGAAGTAGAGGGGCCTGCCCTCGTAATTCTCGCCCATGCAGTGGCGAGAACAGACCGGTTCCGCCTTTATCCAGTAGGCCAGGTCCCGAACCCTATGGCCTCCACCAGGCCCGTACGCCTGGCGGCGGCCAGCTCTTCCTCCGTATAACCCCACCGATTCCTTACGATGCGCAGGACCGCTTTCTCCACTACCTTCTCCACCATGCGCCTCACCCCCTCTGCCGGACGAGAACGAAGCCTATCCGTTTACGATAAATGGCATCCCGGACCGGGTTCATTTTCCCTCACCACCTCGTCTCGGGGCAACGTCCGTGAGTCACGTCGCCGCACGGGAGAGCCCTTTCCTCTCCAGGCACTTCGGGTTGCATCCCCGAACCTTTGCCCCCGAAAGCGCCATGTGCGAACGCAGCTGGATGGCGCCTCCTTTTTACGCGATGATCCGCCGTTCTCCCTGCCTCAGAGGTCTCCGC
>NZ_JACVJJ010000038.1:0-9006 GCF_015711935.1 Candidatus Solincola tengchongensis | reverse complement strand
AGGTCCATCCAGCTCGAATATCAGCCCGACCATCCTCTTCTTTATCTCTTCTACCCCCTTCTCTTCTGCGTCCTGACTTAGCATGATTTGCTCAGCAAGAGAGATCTCCCATTTCTTCCTCGTGTTTATTGCCTGCATATCCAGGATGACAGGGTGATTTCTCTACACTCTCGAACCCTAAAAGCGGCTGCCTAAAAGACATGGCATGGAAGCTTTCTCCCGGTCCGGCCCTCTTCGCGCCTGGAAGTCGAGGGGGCATCCATACCCTCGAAAGGGAACTCTTTTAAGGCCGAGTTCAGTCCGCTTAAGCGAAAGACCATACCCTTGACATGTGCTGGTTGACTCGTGTTATCTTCTTCTCCGGGAAATCCAAGGTGGCGGGAAGCCATCGGAAACAGGACGAAAAGCCTTAGAAGGCGGAAACCTCGAATTTAGTGACCACGAAGGTCGAGGGCCTTCGTGGTTTCTTTTTCGGCCACAAGAACAGCATATCATGCCAAGGGAGGTGAGGGGAGCGCATGGAAACCATAGAGATCCCACCGGAAACGGCATTTTCCGCCCGTGAAACAGCCCGTGAAATAAACGCCATGCGAAAGCTCCTTCCCGACAAAACCGTTGGCCGGCACCTTGACAAGCCACACGAGGTCGCCGGGGGCCAGGTCCTCATCATAACGGAGACGGACCAGAGGTACGGGGACAACCTCCACGGGCGGCACGCAAGAACCTCGGGAGAGAAGACGAAAGGGTTTCTCCCTGAGGATAATACTTCGACACCCATCGAACGGGCGTCGCCTGCCGAGGTCGCTCCGGCAGCTTCCTCGCAAGCCAGTTTAAGGCCCCGTGAAGGGCTCCCCGGCCTTCTTATCGACGAGGCCGGGACACGGGCCGAGACGCATGCGCTCCTTATACGGGAGTTCTTCAATCGTCGAGCCGCAGACTGGGATCTCACCCAGGATCACGCGACCACAGAACGCAGCCGCGATCTAATTCTTTCGCTGGGGATAGAGCGCGGTTCAAGCGTGCTGGACGCGGGCTGCGGCACCGGGATCCTCCTGCCTTATCTGTTGGAAGCGGTGGGAGACGAGGGTAGCGTATGCGCTTTGGACGTGGCCGAGGAGATGCTGAAGACGGCCCGCGCCAAGCTGCAGCGGCCCAATCTGCAGTACCTGCATGCGGACATCGTCGCGATGCCCTTCCTGGAGGAGAGCTTTGACTTGGTGATCTGCCATAACTGCTTCCCCCACGTGGCGGACAAGGAGGGGGCGATCGGCGAGATGTACCGAGTACTCCGGGCGGGTGGACGCGTGGTCATCTCCCATACCGAGGGGCGGGAAGCGGTGAACGCCCGCCACCTGCACCTGGGAGGAGCGGTGGGCGGCGACCTCCTGCCCGAGGAGGCGACCATGCGGCGGTGGCTCCAGGAGGCGGGATTCGAGGTACTGGAGTTCCGCGACGGCGAGGAAGGTTATCTCCTCGAGGCGCGCAAGCCGGAGGGAGCGGCTTCACGAACGGCGAGGAAGTGGGGTGAGCGCGGAGGTTCCTCGCAGTAAGGACGCCTTGAGCACATGGAATAAGAAATTCGTTCCCGGCCCCCCGATCGACTTCTCAGAGAACGCGGGCTGCGCAATGGCGCGGCAGTGGAAACCGTGTCTGAAAGCAGCCGAGGTCATGCGAAAAAGGTATCGCGGTGGGGTCCGGTCCCAAACGCTCAACACATGGCGCGCTATAAAAGGAGAATCCATGCAAGCCAAGGGGCCGGAAAAGAGGTCCGGCCCGAACCGGGAGGTGAGAGCGTTGCCCAAAGTGCTGGTCTCAGGAAGGGGAGGAAGCGGGAAGAGCACCCTGGTGAGTCTTATGTCCAGGAGCCTCTCTAAACGAGGCCCTGTACTGGTCGTGGACGCAGATGAGTCCAACCTCGGACTTCCCTCCATGCTTGGCGTCGACCCGCCCACCCGTTCGGTTATGGACTGGCTGGGCGGAAAGGGAGCGGTACGAGAAAAACTGTTCGCCGCCCTGCGTGGAGAAGGCCGGGAAAGCCCGTGTTTCTTCGAATCGCCGGTGACCCTGATCTCGCTTCCCCGAGATTGCCTTTCATCTTATGGCAACATTTACCTGGTCAGAATCGGGAAGATAGAGCACAGCATGGAGGGCTGCGCCTGCCCCATGGGCGCGCTGGCCCGCGGCTTCCTCAAAAGCCTGTGGGTGGATTCCAGCGAATGGGTTCTCGTGGACACCGAGGCGGGAATCGAGCATTTCGGCCGTGGCGTCCTCGAAGGGGTGGATACCGTGCTCCTGGTGGTGGACCCCTCGCGGGAGGCGGTTATCCTGGCCGAAAAGGCGGCGCGCTTATGCCGGGAGGCGGACAAGCCCTTCCTCGTGGTGGGCAACAGAGTAGACACCGGTTCGGAGCCCATTCTCCAGGACATGCTCCTCTCCGCCGGGTTGCACACCGCCGCCTCGTTCCCCTATTCGCCGGACATCGCTCAGTCCAACCTGGAGGGATCCCACCTGGGAGAGTTGGGAGAGGAGGAGACGCTCCGGGAGCTGATCTCCAAAATGGAGGCTGTCGCTACCCGATGATGCCATATGAACCTGAAACCAGGCTCAACGCCGAAAACCGGGGAGACGTGGAGGACAGCTGGCTTCCAGGGACAAATCTGGAAGACCGGGATGAATAGCCGCATACGACCAAAATGCACTCGTCCGCGGGAGGGGCAACCACATAAAGCCGGTAAGCACTCAACGGTGAAAACAACCAGGCCGGCAGGCCACCTGCGTGCAAATGGAGATGCGAGGTACGGACCAAAGGTTCAAGACAAACGGTCAAAGGAGGGCAAGAAAATGAAAAGTAGAACCATGGCTTTGGCAGCAGCAACGCTTTTGTTGGTTCTAGCCCTTTCCTCGATGGGATGCGGCGGAAATGGACCCGCGACTACCGATGCGGGCACCAGGACTTTCACCGACCTCGCGGGTAGGAGCGTGGAGGTGAGCGTTCCGGCGGAGAGGGTGGCAGCCATCGGTCCCGGCGCGCTGCGCCTAGTCTGCTATTGCGGGGCCGCGGGGCAGGTGGTGGGCATCGAGAACATGGAAAAGCAATGGAGCACAGGAAGGCCATACATCATGGCCCATCCGGAACTTCTGGAGTTGCCGGTAATCGGACAGGGCGGGGCTGATTCGTCTCCCGACCCCGAGAAGCTGATAGACGTGGACCCGGATGTCATCTTCGTGGCCTACCTGGCGGATGCGGCCAAGGCGGACGAACTGCAGCGGCAAACGGGGATCCCGGTGGTGGTCCTGAGCTACGGGAAGCTGGGTACCTTCGACGAGGAACTCTTGGAATCCATCCAGCTGGTGGGCGAGATCACCGGAAATCGAGAACGTGCAGAAAAGGTGGTGGACTTCATCGAGGGATGCCAGGACGACCTGCGCGCGCGAACGGAAAACATCCCCGCAGACGGGAAGCCGAGGGTTTACGTGGGCGGCATCGGGTTCAAGGGGACACACGGCATAGAGAGCACCCAGGCCGGCTTCCCTCCCCTTACTGCCATAGGCGCGGTCAACGTGGCCGACGAGACGGGGCAGAAGGGAAGCGTGATGATCGACAAGGAGAAGCTTTTGGCCTGGGATCCGGACATAATCTTCATCGACGAGGGCGGCCTGGCCATGGTAAAGGAAGACTACGGCAAGAACCCGGGTTACTACCAGACCCTACGCGCCTTCCGGGAGGGCCGGATTTACGGTTACCTTCCGTATAACTACTACACCACCAACGTGGACACGGCCCTCGCGGACGCCTATTACATGGGAAAGGTCATCTTCCCCAGCGCATTCGAGGACGTGAGCCCGGAGGAAAAAGCTGACGAGATATACGAATTCCTGCTGGGCAGACCACTTTATGAGGACATGGCCCGGGAATTCGGCGGCTTCGTTCCTGTGAGACTCGGCGGGTGAGCCGGAGCCACTCCAATAAGGCGAGGTGTGTGGGGAGATCATAACCGGAAAGGGCACGAAGTGAGGTGACGGCGCGGCATGGAGGAAAACGTCGCCGTCTCGGCGACCGACGCCTACCGGGTATACGCGAGGAGGAAGACTCTCGTCATCACGCTGCTGGCGCTGGGCGTGGCGGGGCTCGCCGTGCTTGCCATGGGTCTCGGCTCGGCGGGCCTCTCCCCTCTGCAGGTCATACGCGCCATCCTGGGCAGGGCCGACGCGACCGTCTCCCGCATAGTGCTCCACATACGCCTGCCGCGCGTCCTCGCCGCCCTCCTGGCCGGCGCGGCCCTGTCCCTCTCCGGCTGCGTGATGCAGAACCTACTGGTCAATCCCCTGGCCTCCGATTACACCCTGGGCATATCCCAGGGAGCCGCCTTCGGGGCTGCGGTGGCCATCGTGGCCTTTGGGGCAGGCTCCACGCAGAGCACCACTGTGGACGCGGTGTGGATCAACAATCCTTACGTGGTCACCCTCTTCGCCTTCCTGGGGGCCATCCTCACCACCCTTATCGTCCTGGGCATGGCCCGGGCAAGGGGAATGACCCCGGAGGCCATGATCCTCGCCGGTATCGCCATGGGCGCTCTCTTCTCCGCCGGGACCATAGTCACCCAGTATTTCGCCAGCGATGTGCAGGTCGCCTCCATAGTCTTCTGGACCTTCGGGGACCTGGGCAGGTCTTCATGGAAGGAATTGGCAATCATCGCCGGCGTGACTCTCCCCGTGAGCGCTTTCTTCGTCGCTCAACGCTGGAGCCTCAACGCCATGGCCGCTGGGGATGAAACCGCCAGGACTCTGGGGGTGAACGTGACCCGCCTGCGCCTGTCGGGAATGTTCCTGGCCGCTCTGCTTGCCGCGGTGTGCGTTGCCTTCCTGGGGATCATCGCCTTCGTGGGCCTGGTGGCGCCCCACCTCATGCGCCGCCTCATCGGGGGCGACTACCGTTTCCTCGTTCCGGGTTCGGCGGTGGCGGGAGCGTTCCTCCTCCTGGCCGCGGACACGGTGGGGCGCAACGTCGTCGCTCCGGTGGTCCTTCCCGTGGGAGCCATAACCTCCTTCATGGGCGCGCCCCTCTTCATCTACCTGCTGGTGCGGGGATATCGGAGGTGAGAGGCGGTTATGGGATTACGAAGTCGACTGGCGGCAAAGAGTGTCGGCGGATTCCACCACGGCATGATGAAAGAGGGAATATTGACCTCTCCCGGATGCCGGCGGCAGGACAGGGTGGCCGCGAAGTGGTGCGGCTCGCTGTCATCGCAGACGGAGACGGGGACCAGCACCACGCATGGCGGACCGACCTTGGAGGTGGAGGGGGTCTCGTTCTCTTACCCCCAGGCGGACGTCCTCCGCCGGGTGAGCTTCACCTTACGGGAGGGAGAGGTGTGTTCTGTCCTGGGCAACAACGGAGCGGGAAAGAGCACCCTGCTGAAATGCCTGCTCCGCCTGCTCAAACCCCGAGAGGGAGTCGTGATCTTGGACGGGGAGCCACTGCACCGGCTCAGGAATTCGGAGCTGGCCAGGAAAGCAAGCTATGTTCCGCAACGTTCCGACGGATACCAAAGGCTGACGGTCTTCGACGCCGTCCTCCTGGGAAGGAAACCGCACGTTCGCTGGGGGGTGGAAGCGAAGGACCTGAAGGTGGTGGATGCAGTCCTCCACCGCCTGGACCTCGTCCACCTCTCTCTCCGCTACACGGACGAGCTAAGCGGTGGAGAGCTGCAAAAAGTGATCATCGCTCGCGCCCTGGCCCAGGAACCTCGCGTACTGCTCCTGGACGAGCCGACCAACAACCTGGACCTCCGCAACCAGACGGAGGTCATGGAGATCCTGCGAGCGGAAGCCGACCACCGCGGCATATCCGTCCTGGTGGCCATCCACGACCTCAACCTGGCCCTGCGTTATTCGGACCGATTCATCGTCCTCAAGGAAGGTTCCGTGGTGAGATGGGGGGGACCGGAAGTCATCGACCCGGACACCATACGGGAAGCTTACGGGGTGGAAGCGAGGGTGGAAAGGATCGGGGGCCGTACCATAGTCATACCCGAGGGTTGCTGCTGCAGGTAAAGGTGCCGGGATGAGAAGGAATGGGATGGGTCCGGCATGACCTTGAGCCTCATCGCAAGACAATCCATCCAGGATAGGGGCTATGGACACCACACGAACTTATGGTGATGTGACGAGGTGAAGGATATGGAAGACGCGGATATGCTCTTGAGACCTATCGGCGTAGTCCATTCGCCTTACCTGGAAATGGACCAGGCCCCCTTCCAGGGGCGCATGTCCTCGGCCGAGAGCGTGGTGGAGGTCTTCGAGGAATACGTGGACGGCCTAAAGGACGTCGAGGCCGCAAGCCACCTTTACATCCTCTATTGGGCTCACCGCGCCTCCCGTGAGATCCTCCAGAACGTCACCCCCTGGGGCCCCGAGGCGCGGGGGGTGTTTGCCTGCCGCTCGCCCTCCCGGCCCAACCCGATCAACCTCTGCGTGGTGGAGCTTGTGCGCCGGGAGGACAACAGGTTGACGGTACGCGGCCTGGATGCCCTGGAGGGAAGCCTGGTGGTGGACATCAAGCCCTACAGCGGGTACATCGACGCGGTACCGGAGGCGCGCATCGCTTGGTTCGAGGCCTCCTTCCGACGACGGTTGGAATAATGCCCGCCCCATCCGTTACGGGAGACCTTCGACCTCTCACATTATGTATTGGGCCAGGCCCACCATAAAGGCCAAGGTTGTAAAGCCGGCAAGAGATCCGGCATCTCCCAAAAACGCGCTCGTCTTCTCTTTCCTCTACACCAGCCCGCTCCGATCGTTAAGGGGTCGTTTTCCCCGGAGCTTCCCCCTTGAATTCCGTATCGGCGCAGGGAAAAAGCGATCAGCCGAAGGCCTCCAAGGTTGCTCCCCGGAAAAGAACGTTGGGTAAGATTGTAATCCTCCGCGGCTTACACAAGGGCTGTCTCCGTACCCTGAAAGGTTCTGGCATCTGAATCTAACGCCACCCGCGGGCGGTGATGAGGAAAAGCAGGTACTCCTCGGGAATGTTCAATTCCGCAGCCTTGCGGCCCGCTTCCGATGAGAAAAGCAAAATAGGGAGATGATAGAATGTATGTATGTGTAGGAGGTATGGCGATGATACCTGATAGGAAATTACAGCTAAAAGATACGAGAAAATGCAAAGTGAGCTAACCCGGGCAGTGAGAGTATTGCGAGAGATGGGAGCCGAGATGATCGTGCTCATCGGCTCCCTGGCACGTGAGCAAGTCAATCCTTTCGGTGACGTCGATCTTGTGGTGGTGATGCGCACGGAAAAACGATTTCTCGACCGCCTGCAAGAAGTGTACGGCAGAATCCAGCCCAGAGTGGCCATGGACATATTGGTATACACGCCGGAGGAGTTCGAGGAATTGAGGGACTCGAGCCCGTTCCTCTCCCACGCGCTGAAAGGAGGAAGGGTCCTTTATGCTGCTTGATCCGGGCAGAGAATACCGGCGCTGGCTGGAACAGGCGCGTTCCGACCTGGACGATGCCGAGTTCAGCGCAAACGGCGGGAGGTTCAATTTGGCCTGTTTCCTCGCCCAGCAGGCGGAAAAAGCGCTGAAGGCATATTTATATCTCGTGGGGAATCAGGTCGTTTGGGGACATTCGGTGGCCGAGCTTGTGGACGACGCCAAGCAATACGATCCCATGTTCAGGGACTTAAGGGAAAAGGGGGCTTTCCTGGACCGTTTTTTACCTTCCCACACGTTACCCAAACGGTCTGCCCGGCGGCATCCCCAGGGATGCCTTCACCGCCAAGGACGCCGGCGAGGCCACGTCCGCGGCGCGCGAGATAATAGATTTCGTCTCCGCAAGGAGCAGACCCTGAACCCGCCTACAACCCGCTTTATATACCATATTATACCATTCAAACAACAGCACGGTTCTTATATGCCGTTGCTTTATTTGCTCATGTAATCATGCCAGCCTGGAAGCAAAAACGCCGCGTCTTTCGGGCCGATTTCCTTAAGACTTCGCCTGCCGGTTTCCTACACGGAACGCTCGTCGCCTCAACTTACTTGTCGCTTTTCGCCCTAAAAGGTATTGGACATGACGTTCATTGGCGGCGAGAACTTGTGGCTTGAAGCGGTGCCCTCGCTGTGTAGCTTCGATTTACCGTTGTCGCATTACTTATCCCGTCTTCGATTCTTGTCCATCGCAGCCGATAACCTTGAGAGTCCAGGACCCGGGGATTAGCGAGCCTTTACTGCCTATGCCCGCTTTCTACCGCCTTTTCTTTTTGTTCCTTCAGCGCCTTATCGTGTGCTTCCCTTATGCGTGTCTTTGCTTCCATCGTTCCCCGGTCAAGGCCGACCTTATGGCCTCCTTCTGGGAGTATGCCATCCCCATTCCCTTTCCGTCCCTCCCGCTCTCAAACTTTCACATCCTCTCCTCAGGTTGACCCGCCGCCTCTCTTTTCCGGGTACAGTCTCGAAGGAGTCACGGGCACAGGAAAGGGAACGCCATGCATGGTACGCAGTCTACCGTGCCTTCACGCTCCCGCTCCATTTCGGGTAACGTGAGGCGTAGTTCCCGCCTTTTGTCGCATAGCCGATGGGGTCGTTGGTCCATACGGAGGAGGGTCTTTATGCTGCCCCTCCCATTCCTTCATCCGCTCCGCCGTTGCACCCTCCTCCGGCTCGCGGACCTCCTTTCCTCAGGGGGTGTGCCCGATGGAGTCGTGGGCCCAGGAGAAGGAAAGCGGAGATGGCCCGCGGTCCTTCCTCGCTCCCCCGTTCCCGTCCGTCTTCCTGGTGTTCACGACAAATATGCTCCCTCCTCAAGGGGTGTGCCCGATGGAGTCGTGGGCCCAGGAGAAGTTGGGGCCGTACATGGCCCGCTCGCAGACCACGGGTTTCGTGGAGGTCACCTTGGTGGAGACGTCCCCGGTGTCCGGGACCAGGGCGTTGAGGAGGAAGGTGGTCCTCTTTCCCCCTCCGAGGTCCACCTCGGGGCCGGAGACCTCGCCCGAGCCGGTCTGGA
>NZ_JACVJJ010000037.1:0-44479 GCF_015711935.1 Candidatus Solincola tengchongensis | reverse complement strand
GCCGTCTTCTTCTGCGTCCTCTTCGCCGCGGAGACCTATATAAAACCCCTCATACGCATAGACGAGTTCTGCTACCGGCTGCAGGCCGGGGATTTCTCGCGCCTGGAGGACGTGGAGGGCGCCGGTGTTATGCGAGAGGTGGCCTCCACCCTGAACGAGATGAGCGGTGCGCTTTCCGCCTTCATCGAACAGGCCGGTGAGAGCTCGGGCAAACTGGCCGAGGCCAGCGACACGCTGCTCCAGATAACCGAGAACAGCAACACCAACCTGCAGGAAATATCGCGTTCCGTCTTCGACCTGGCCAGGGAGGCGGAGGAGCAACACCAGGGAATATCACGCCTGGATTCCTCGGCCACCGAACTCTTCCGGGACATCCGGGAGGTGGAGGAAGCGGCGAGAAGAGCCCTGGATTTCTCGCAAGACGTGAAGGCCGCCGTCGGTAGCGGCGCGCAGGCGGTGCGGGAAGCGGCGGAGAAGATGAAGGAGATACGGGAATCCACGGGTCGGCTTGCGGAACTGGTGGGCGAGCTGGACGAGCACTCCGGCGAGATCGGCCTGATAATAGAGGTAATCTCCTCCATAGCCGACGAGACAAAACTGCTGGCCCTCAACGCGGCCATAGAGGCGGCAAGGGCGGGTGAGCAGGGACGCGGCTTTTCCGTGGTGGCCGCCGAGGTACGGAGGCTCGCCGAAGACAGCTCCACCGCCGCGGGTCGCATCGAAGGGCTGGTGAACGAGATAAAGAACCTCGTCGGCAGGGCAGCGGGGGCCATGGAGGAGGCCAGCGGGAAGGTGGGAGAAGGCATGGAGGTCAGCGACAGGGCTCACGGGCTCCTTTCCCGCATCGACTCCGTCTCACAGGAGATCTCACGACATATAGAGTCGGTCATCGAAGCCGCCAGGTCCACAGGGCCACTGAGCGACGAGATGAGCGGAGCGATACGCGCCGTGGCCGCCGTTTCCGAGGCCGTGGCCGGCAACATGCAGGAGATATCCTCGTCACTTCAGGAACAGGCCGCTGCCATGCAGGAGATAACCGCCCTGATGAACGAGCTGGATCGCATTGCCGACGGACTCAAGGCGGTCATCGACGCCCACTCGTTTGCCCCCGGATCTCGTCCATCGGTCACGAGGTGATGGAAGGTTTTTCCTTCTTTGCCAGGCGTTCTCTATCCAGGGCGGAAGGTTCGCGCCTCGGTCCCTCCCAGGAAAAGCTCTCCATGACCTCAGGGTTGAGGATGTGATCGGGCTTTTCGCCCCGCAGCAGCTTACCCAGCTGGTCCACGACCAGCGCTCCTTGGTGGACGGAGACCTCCTCGGTGTCGCCGCCGATGTGGGGCGTAGCGATGACCTTGTCCAGGAGGAGAAGGGGGTGGTCCGATGCCGGCGGCTCCTGGGGAAAGACGTCCAGGGCCGCCCCCGCCAGATGGCCCGACTGCAGGACCTCTAGCAGAGCATCGTGGTCCACAAGCGAGGCCCGCGAGGTATTGATGAAGAACGCGCCCTCCTTCATGGCGGCGAAGGCCTCGCGATTCATCATCCCTCGGGTACCTTCGCTTTTCGGCGCGTGCAGGGTGACGAAGTCGCTTTCCGCGAGCAATTCCTCTAGAGAGACCTTCTTCGCGTGGTACAGCGCGCCCTCTTCCTCGCCTACGGCGGGGTCGAAGAAGAGTGTCCTGGCACCGAAGGGGCGCAGGCGAATGGCCACTCGGCGCCCCACTTCTCCGAGGCCGATGATGCCCACCGTCTTCCGCCACAGCTCCTTCCCCTCGAACCTCGTATAGGCCTCCGCCATTCGGGAGAGGTCGCCGGCCTCGATGTTCCCCTCGCGCAGGAACCGGGAGGCCTCCTGAAGTTTCCGGGCCAGCATGATCATGAAGGCCACAGTAAGATCGGCCACGGCATCGGCGTTCCTCCCCGGGATCCGGACTACGGGTATCCCGAAGGCGGTCGCCGATTCCAGGTCCACGTTCACCGGATTGCCGCGGCAGACCACGATCGCCCTGAGATCCGTGGCCAGGTCCATGGCCTGGAAGTCCACCACGTCCATCTCCGTTACCAGGATATGGCATCCAGTGAGGGCTCCGGCCAGGTCCTCGCCACCTGCGTACACCCGCATCTCCCGGCGCCAAGGACGGTAGTCCACTTCAAGGTCCCTGGAGAGCGCGTCGAGCGCTTCACCGTCCAGGACCGCGGTGAGCAGAGCGCGTGGCCTGAAGAGAGCGCTCTTCCTCTCGCCCTCGGCCTCCGCGCCCTTGAGGAGGGAGACGGTCATCAGCCCGGAGAGATGGGCATCGCAGGCGGAGCGCAGGGAGCAGGCCTCCCTCCAACCCGCGTAGAGAGCCTGGTACTCCTCGCGGTCCGGTCCCGGGACGTGCTTGCGCACGGGAAGGCCCAGGCGGCGCGCCCCCTGGACGTGGTCTTCGAGGAGCCCCGCTCCCACCCCGGCGCAGATGGCCGCCCCGAGGGCGGATACTTCCGGGGTGGCGGCAACGGTGAGGGGGCGGCCGAGCACGTCGCTCAGGATTCCTGCCCACAGGGAACTCCTGGATAGGCCGCCGGCCACAAAGATGTTTTGGGCCTTCTCGCCCAGGACCTCCTCTATCTGTTCCAGGTTGGCGCGGGCGGAATAGGCGATTCCCTCCAGCACGGCACGGCTTACGTGCCGCCTGCCTTCCCGTCGTGAGGGGGTGACCATGTGGGACAGAGACAGGTTGCCCACCGGTATGGAGATGGTGCGGGCGTCGAAGAGGGCCGTTCCCAGGGTGGAGAACACGCCCGAGCCGCCGGGGCGGGAAAGGCGGGCCTCGGCGAGCAAGGCGGGAAGCGGGTAGCTATGTTCACAGTACATGAGTCCGGCGTACCACTCGAGGACGTAGCCGGCGGTGAGGCCGTTGCTCTCCAGGACGAAAAGGCCTGGAATCACATGCGCCCCACTCCACAGCCTGCCTTCGGGGTCCAGGACCGCCTCCGGGGTCACGGCCTGGAGAGGCATGGTGGTACCGGCGATCACCGCCAGGTCGCCCGGCGATACCGCTCCCGCGCCGAGGAGGCCGCACTGCGTGTCCGCTCCGCCCGCCACCACGGGTATTCCCGCCGGCAGGCCGAGATGTGAGGCCGCCTCGGGCGACAGGCTTCCCAGGCGGGTTCCGGATTTCACCACGGTAGGGAAGATCCTCTCCGGAAGCTCGAGGGAGCCGATTAAGTCGGAAGCCCAGCGGGAGGCGGTCAGGTCCAGAAGCAGGGTCTCCCCGGCCTGGGAGAGCTCCGCCGCCGGCTCGCCCCCCATCTTCCAGGCCAGCCAGTCCGAGAGGCTCAGGGTCGCGGCCGCTTTATCCAGCGCCTCAGGATACCGGTTGCGGAGCCAGAGCAGCCGGGAGGCGGTGAACAGGGGGCTTGGCCAATGGCCGCTGAGGGAGTGGATCTCCTTCCCTCTTTCCCCGGCCAGGGACATGGACTCGGCGAGAGCCCGGGCATCCTGGTTGGGGGTCGCGAGCAGGGTTTTGCCCTCCCCGTCGAGGAGGACGGTGGTGTTGCGCATGCTGGTGGCGGCGATGGCCGCTATTTCGCCCCATGCAGCGCCGGAGCGTTTCAGAGCCTCTCGACAGCACTCACCCAGTTTATTCCAGATATCCTCGAGGTCAAGGTCGTAGCCGAGCCCCATCGTGTCGGGAGCCGGTGGGTGCGACCATTCTCTTCGGGCGGTAAAGACCTCTCCCGAGTTGACTTCCAGGAAAAGGCACCTGCCCGAACCCCCACCGGCGTCCAGGGCGACCAGGAATTCCCTACCCATTTTTTCTCCCTCCTCGTCGGCCGCATCGCCTTCGTTTGACCGGTGCCCATCCGGGTCCACGAAGTTGTTTGCCGGTCCCGTGACGTCAACCCTATTGTATTCCCATGCCGGGGATACCGAGCAGGAGAAGTGGTCCGCCTGCGTCGTCTCACGAGCGAAGAGGGCGTGAACGGAGAGAGACCGCTTTGCGGTTCGGTCCAGACATGTCGTGACCGGTATTGATATAGGGTCTATGGTTTTTCCTGGAAGGACAGGCCCGGTGTTTAATTGTGCAGGACAAAGGCCGATATGGTTAAAAGGCAGCCGACGCCTCGGCGAGGCGATGATGCAGCGCGATTCTGGATGTCGGGTGCGGAGGAAGCCGCGGAGTGCGGCGCCGTGAGCGGTCAAGGGATCTTGAGGAGTTCATGCCGTGACGCATTACCGCGTTATCATCCTGGGAGGAGGGCCTGCTGGCTCACTCAGCGCCCTTTTCCTTCTCCAGAGGCGTCCGGATCTGGCGGGCGACATCCTCATACTCGAGGCGAAGCGGTTTCCCCGCGAGAAGATATGCGGGGGAGGAGTGAGTGGGCGGGTCACCCGGCGCTTGCGCGAGCTGGGGTTGGAACCCGAAGTGCTCCCCCGCGTTCCGCTGAGGGGATTCACCGCATGTTACCGGGATATGCGCCACCGCCCGGAGTTCGGCAACCGGGACTGCTTTGTGGTCCGGAGGAGCGCGCTCGACGCTTTCCTGCTATGCGCCGCTGCGGAGAGAGGCGCGGAAGTGCGGTTCACGCCCGCCGTGGGCGCATGCCGCGAGAGGAGAGGCGTGAGGGTGATGACAGCGGATGGCTCCCTTTTCCGGGCCCAGGTCCTTGTGGCCGCCGACGGGGTCAACGGCAGGAGCAGAGAATGGTTTGCTGCGCCGCACAGGGGAGCGAAGACCCTCCTCCTACAGACCGATGCCCCCTTCCCGGAGGAGGCCGAGGACCTTCACGACTCGCTCGTCCTGGACTTCACCCCGCCCCGCTTCGGCATCCGGGGATACGTGTGGTTCTTCCCCTCCCTGAACGATGAGGGCCAGAGGGTGGTGAACGCAGGGATATCCGGCGGCGGGTTCTCCAGCGGCTCGGCGCGCCGGCTCAGGGAGTGCTTCCGAGCCGTTCTCAAGGATCATCCGGAAATGGCGGGTGCCTTTCGCGCTGAACCGCGCTTCAGGGCTTACCCGGAAAGGAACTTCTCCATCCTGCAGCGTTTCTCCGTGGAACGGGTCATCTTCGTGGGGGAGCAGCTGGGGGTGGACCCCTTCACCGGCGAAGGGCTGGGAATCTGTGCCGATTCCGCTGCCGCGGCCGCAGGGTGTATCGCAAGAGCCCTCGAAGAGGGGGATTTCTCCTTCCGGGGTTACGCCTCCCAACTGCTCAGGGCCCCCTTCTTCCCCCTATACCTCATCGGCACCACCTACTGGCCGCAGAGCCTGTGGCGCCAGCCCTGCTTCCTCTTCTTCATGTCCACCCGCGAACCCTCGGCGGGGGGGATGAACGTCATCGATTATTACGCCAAGGTATTCTCGGGTCTCATCCCGGGCGAGGAGCTTTATACACTCCGTTTCTGGAGGACGGTCCTCAGGGATGCGGTTGGCGTGCTGCCGGAATGGCTTTCCACTTCCGCCCCGACGCCGTGCGACCGATGCCCTTAACCTCCGTCGATCTTCCTCAGCATGTCTATTACCAGTTGAAGGGTCGTGGCCAGGGATTCCGGCCTCACGTTCTCGATGGTGTCCAGACGGGTGTGGTAATGAGGAACCAGGCGGGAAGTGTCCTGGCAGCATATGGAAATACTGGGAATACCCGCACGCGCGAAGGCACTCCCGTCGGTGGCCCCGACGAGCATGACGGTCACCTTCATGGGATAACCGTTATCCCGCGCCGCTTCCCGTGCCAGGTCGACCAGGTAGGGGTCCATGGTGGCGCCGCACCACAGTTCGCGCTTGAAGGCGGTCAAGTACTTCTCGTCGTATATACCGTCCAGGAACACGGCGTAGGTTGGGATGGACATGAATTCCCTTCTGTGGCGCGCCGCGTAACGTTTGGCTCCCCGCAGGCCTGCCTCCTCGGCGGACATGGCCACCAGGAGCACTTCCGTCTGGCGGGGCCGGAAACCTCCCCTCTCCCGAGCCTCCCTGAGGTAGCGGGCCAATCCGCAGAGGACGCTCACGCCGGCCATGTCGTCCATGGCTCCCGGCACAACGTCACGGGTGTGGAAGACGGCGAAAGGCAGCACGACGGGAACGAAGGCGATGCAGATATAGCCCAACACCCGGAAGGCGGTGCTGTCCGGCATACCCGTGGAGCCGGCCACGGTGCGGGCCAGCGAGGCCGCCAGGAGGACCAGCGGTCCTGTGAAGGCCAGGACCATGGCCGGAACGGCGAGGCCCTTCAGCCAGTACCAGACCTTGAACTCGTAGGCGGAGTCGAGGTGCGCGGAGATTATGAGCCTCTTGCGACGCTCCCCCTCGGGAGGGATGACGCCGATGACGTTCTCCCCCTTTCTACGCGGGAACAGGAAATCGATAAACTCGCGGTAGCGCACTACCTCGAAGAAGAGGATTCCCACACAGACCGACGTGATGATGAGGGAGATGGGCGGGAGGACATAATAGAGCACCAGGGCGGCCAGATAACCGGCCACCAGGAAGGGGAAAAAGCCGAGGAAAGCCTTGGGGCTGCAGGTGAACTCCTCCACGCGCACCTCGCTGCAGGCCTCACCCACTTCCTCGGCGAAGAGCCGACCTAGCCTCCTCTCCTCCTCGCTGCACGATTCGCGGGGGCCGATCTCCCGCATGACCCGGTCCACCAGCTTGTGCATGTACTCCGCGTAGCGCTCCGCCTCGCCCATTCCTTACCTCCCGATGCCTTTCTATCCGGTGGGGGATACTAGGGATCACCGTTCCCCGCCTCCTCCACCATTGCCGTTCCCTCGGGCCCGAAAACCGCCCTCCGGCACAGGTAACGGTTGAGGGCAGCTCCGAAGAAGACCGCGTAAGAGGTGTAGAAAATCATGATAACGGCCATTACCGCGGCGGCGAATGAGCCGTATATCAATGAAAGCCTTCCCAGTCTCGAGTAATACCATGTGAGGAGGAGTTGAAGGGGGTTTATGAGGAGGGAAGCCAATAGGGCCCCCTTCCATACCCGCCGGAATCCCGGCCTTTCCCCCGGGGAATAGTCGTAGATGAAGACCAGACCGCCGAAGTGGATGCTCGCGGTGGCCGCGACGGCCGCCAACGAGAGTGGCACCTCCAGGAAGCCCACTTTTCCGGCGGCGAAGACCAGGAGGGCATATATCCCGAACCCGAGCGCCGCCGCCCCGGCGATGACCAGCAGCATCGCCAACCCCTTCAGTTTGCGCTTAAGGAACGACGGTTTCCCGGCGTCCCACATCCTGGCCAGCCACAACTGGAGTGAATCGGTGGCCTTGGTGCCCGTGAGCAACAAACCGGCGAAGCCGGCAAGCCCGAGCACACCTCCCAGATCGCGAGAGGAGTTCAAGGCCTCCCTGATCGTTTCCGATAAACCCGGAACCTGCTCGGCCAGATACTCGACCATGCGCCGGTAGAGTTCCGGCCTTCCTCCCAGGAGCATGCCCAGGACGCCTCCGGCCAAGGCCAGCAGGGCGAAGAGGGATAGAAAGGAGAAGAAGGAGAACGCGGCCGCGGCTTGGGGGCCCTCCCAGCCGGAGAATTCCGCCCAGGCACCCCGGACCGTCTTGAGCACCCGCCGAAGGGAGGCCACAGCCCTCACCCTCCTTTCTGCAGGCCCTGGAGATGCCGATCCTCGCTCCCTCAAGAGAAGGAACAGCGGTCAATTCATTATGGCACAGAAAACCCGTTTCCGTTCACCGCCGTGGTCGAGGTCGTCGTGAAGGCCGTGCAGACCCAGCCGCGCGGGAGATTAGCGAAACCGCAGGCATGACAAGAAGGGGGACGAGCATGGACACCGCTCCGGCGAAAGGGACCCAGGGAGTTCCCAGTGAGAAAGCCTGTCCGGTCCTGGCCGCCCACCAGGCGGAGAGCCCTATGGAAAGCCCCAGGGAGCACGTGAGCCCGGAGAGCATGGACGCCCACGCACCGGCCTTCGTGGCCCCTTTCCAGAGCAGCCCGTACAGGTAGGGGGCGATGAAGGCCCCGGTCACCGTGCCCCAGGAGATGGACATCATGTTGACGATGAAGGTCCAGGGCTTGAGGGCGATGAGGAGGGATATGCCCACGAAGAGGGCACAGAGAAAGCGCAAGAGAAGGGTGGATCTTCTCTCCCCCAGCGCGTCGGCTCCTCCCGCCAGGTCTATGGCCACGGCCGAGCTGGAAACCAGTACCAGCGAGGAGAGCGTGGACATGGAGGCGGAGAGTATCAGGAGCAGGATGATCAGGGTGAGTGCGGAGGGGAGGAGATCGTTTATCAGCGTGGGCATGAGGTTGTCCGCGCCTATCTGCTTGACCTGTTCAGCGGAGTAGAAGACCCTGGTCAGGGCCCCGGAGAAATAGGCCCCGAAGGTGCAGACCAGGGAGAAGACGGTGCACACGACGGCGGCTTTGGGTATCATGCGCTCGCTCTTTATGGAGTAGAACTTCTGCACCATCTGAGGGAGGCCCAGGGGCCCCACGGAGGTGAGCACCACAAGCGAGAGCAGGCCGAGCCAGGCGGGAGGCGAGGATGGAGGCTGTGCGGCATGAACGGTTCCGACCCTCTCAAGCGCCCCCGAAAGGCCGGCGGCGTTGAAGCCGGCGGCCCTGTTCAGTACGAAGGCGACGAGGAGAAGGGACCCGGCGATCATGATGGTGCCCTGTATGAAATCGACCAGGGTCACCGCCGGGTAGCCCCCCGTCACCAGTTAGACCGCTGTGAGGACGGCGATGACCACCAGGGCTTGGGTATAGTCGATGTGGAAAACGTTTTCAAAGAGGTAGGAAAGGCCCATGTACACGGACGCGGAATAGGGGAGCAGGAAGGCGAAGGTCACCAGGGCGGAGAACCTCTTCATGCCCGTGCTCCCGTAGCGCGCCTCCAGGAACTCTGGCATGGTCAGCGCGTTCATGCGCGCCGTCTCCGTGCGGGTGCGGCGCGCCAGGAGCAACCAGGCCAGAAGGGTGCCCGCGAGGACGTTGCCGGCCACTATCCACATGGTACCGAACCCGTAGGTCCAGCCGAGCTTTCCGGCATAGCCCACGAAGAGGACGGCGGAAAAATAGGTGGTCCCGTAGGCGACGGCCGAGATCCATGGCCCTATGCTGCGATTTCCAAGGAAGAACTCGAAGTGGACCTCGTTCGCCGGGAGCTTCGGACGGCGATGAAGACCATCACGGCTGCGTAGAGGGCGACGATGATGGCTCTGACCAGGGCCACCGGAGGCCTCCTTTCCCTGCTGCGAACATCGCTCCCTCGCGAAAATTATAGAAGACGGGGGGTGCGGTATCCGCAGCCGGAGTTCAAAGCACCCACCCGGGATGCCCTGCGCAGAACTCGCGCATGAAGGGGTAGATCCAGGAAGATACCTCAGGCTCCAGGTAAAACGTCGGATAAAGGAGGTTCTGCCCCGGTTCGATGGCCCTCCGTTTCAGCGCGAGGGTTTCCAGCTCACAGCCCGGGTACACGCGGATGCCGACCGTTACCGTGACCTGATCGGGAGCGAGTTCCAGCATGAGGTCCAGGCTCTCCCGGAGTGTCCGCTCGTTTTCCCCCGGACCGCCCAGGAGAAGGAAACAGTTGGTGCGGAGCCCCAGTTCCTTGGCCAGGGAAACGGAACGCACAACGTGCCGACGGGTGAAGTCCTTCCTGAGGGCGGAGAGGATTTCCTCCGAACCGCTCTCGTTTCCTATGCTCAAGCCCACGCACCCCGCTTCCCTCAGGGCTTCCAGGACGCTCGGTTCGCAGAACAGGGGGTTGAAGGTGCACCACCATCTTAGGGACAGCTCGCGTGAGGCGATCTCCCGGCACAAGTCCAACGTGTAGCCCTGGGGGTAGTTGAACAGCGAATCGGTGAAGATGACATAGCGGATGCCGTGGTCGGCCTCCAGTCCCGCCAGCTCCTCGGCCACCTCGGACGGAGGACGCGCCCGGACAGCCTTGCCCTCGATGACCGGGTTGGTGCAGTAGATGCAGCGCATATGACACCCGCGACGGGCCTGTAGGTTGGCTGTGTAGGCCGGTGTCCCGCCCGGCAGCGAGTTGTACCGACGGACGTCGAAAAGCTCGCGGTCGGGAGGCGGAAAGGACCCCGGCCAGGCGTAATGGGCGGGCGGATTGACCCAGGAGCGGCCTTCGCGGCGGATGGCCAGCCCAGGCAGGGAGTCAAAATTGGCATTGTTTTCCAGGCGGCGGAGAAGCTCGAGGAAGGTCCTCTCCCCCTCCCCCACCACTCCCACCTCCAGATCCAGATATTCAAGGCACTGCAGCGGAAAGATGGAGAAACCGGCCCCTCCCAGCACAATGGGGGCGTCGGTCTCCGCCCGCAAGGCGCGCACCAGCTCCCTCAGCGGCGGGAGGTAGAACTCGCTGTTGAACATATCCTGGTTGTCTATGTTGCGGATGGAAAGCCCTATGCAGTGAGGTCGGAATTCCCTCACCCGCTCCACGGTCTCCTTAACGGGATCGGAGGAGAACATCAGGTCCAGGGCGGAGACCTCGTGCCCCGCATTGCGGGAAGCCGAGGCCACGCAGGCGATGCCCAAGGGAAAGGGGACCAGGTTTTCCCGGCAGCGGTTCTCGCTGATGAGCAAAACTCGCAAGAGGCATCACCCCTCCTGTCTCCCGGTAGAGGTGCCTGAGGCATTACAAAGCCGGGCCCCGCGGCAAAACCCTCCCTTTGCGGGGCTGCCGTGAGGCATGGCGGCGGCCGTTTTCAGCCTCCCTCCGGTGTTCGGCGGAAGAGACGCGGGGTTGGAGGGGCGCCAGCAAGGCCGCCCCGCGGGCCATTCTCCGGGGAGTCCCCGCCGGGATTCCGAGGCCTTCTGGAGGCGAAGCCGAGTCGCGCCCATTCCGCCAGCTGTCCCGGACACCGATCACGGTGCCTCCGCCTCCGCTCTACCCGACGCCCTCGCGCTCTCCTCGTCGGCGTACCTCCTCGATTAAGTTTACCCTGCAGTGGATCAGCGGGACAGGCGGCTGAAAACCCTTTAAAGCGCCGGACGAATAGACGAGTCCTTCGTCCTTAAGCCCAAGGATCACGCCGGTCGGGGCTTCAGGTCAGGGACCGCCTTTCGAGCTCAATAAGCATCCTGATCACCTGAGTTATCCGGTACGGGTGATCTCCCATATAATTGGGAAAGGCCTCGCTCTTGTTTTCCGAAGCCGTTTGCCGCACGGTCGATGAAGCCGCGTGAGGGTCGCGGAGGCGGTTTGAGGGGGTTGAGATGAGCGATGACACATCGTTGGGGAGCATGTCGCTTTTCGCCGGAGAATGCGAGAAGCAACACTTAGGGAAGGGCATCCATATGCTCCGCATGTGGGCCAATGTTTGCATTATCGAATCCGGGGAGGGGGTGGCGCTCTTCGACGTAGGCCTCCCCTTCCACGGGCCGCGCATCGTGGAGGAGTTGCGCTCGCTCACCGAAAAACCGGTGCTCTACATCATTTACGGGCACGGCCACGCCGACCACGCCTTTGGAACCCCCTTCATACTGGAGGACGCGGAGAGAAGGGGACACCCGAGGCCGAAGATACTGGCCCACGAAGCCCTCCCCCGCCGCTTCGACCGCTACCGCCGCATGCTTCCTTATCACGAACACATCAACCGCATCCAGTTCGATATACCGGAGGGTATCCCCGCCTTCCCATGGGAATACGTATATCCCGACGAGACGGTAAGGGAAGAAGCGTCCATCCGCCTCGGCGATCTCACCCTCGAGCTGCGACACGCGCGGGGGGAGACCGACGATCACCTCTGGTTGTGGATCCCGGAGAGGAAGGTGGCCTGCGTCTCCGACTTCTGGGTCTGGTCTTGCCCCAATGTGGGCAATCCATTCAAGGTCCAGAGGTATGCCCTGGAGTGGGCCTTGGCGCTGGAGGAAGTGGCGGCCCGGTCACCGGAGGTCATGCTCCCTGGCCACGGCAGCCCGCTGGTGGGGGCGGGAACGGTCCGGGAAGCGTGTCTGGAGGTATCCAGGGCCTTGAGGTATCTCGACCAGCAGGTGGTCGAGATGCTCAACAGGGGAATGTGGCAGGAGGAGATACTTCATTCGTTCCGGTGGCCGGAAGAGTTCTCGGAAAGCCCCTACCTGGCACCCATTTACGGGCACCCCTATTTCGTGGTCCAAGCCCTCCTCCGGCAGTACCATGGCTGGTACGACGGGAACCCCTCCCATCTCTTCCCGTCTACCGAGGCGGAGGTGGCCCGGGAGGTGCTGACCATGGCGGGAGGCGAGGATAAGGTGCTGCAGAGAGCCGGAGTATTGGAGGAGAAAGGTAATCTGCAGCTTTCCCTCCATCTCCTGGACTTCGTGTTGGCTGGTGGTAAAGAAGGGGTGGAGGAGGCCGTGAAAAAGAAGGCGGCCATCCTGGAGAGGTTGGCCGGAGAGGAAAAGAGCCTGATCGCTAGGAACATATACCTGGCCGGAGCGAGGGAATTACGGAAAAGACTGGAGAGCTCGAGACCCGGCGACTCCGGCTGAGGGAGGTCGGCCGTGCAGGCGTTCACCATAGCCCTGGCCGTTTTCACTGTTTCTTTCGTCTTTTCCATGATGGGTGCCGGAGGTTCCCAGATCCTGGTACCGCTGCTCTTCTGGCTGGGGCTGGACTTCAAGACCGGGGCTATCCCCCTGGGCCTCCTTGCCGCCTCCGTGACCTGTCTTTCAGCGGTCCTGGTCTATCAAAGGAAAGGCCTGGTGCGGCTGAGCACAGGCTGGCCTTTCGCCCTGTCCGTGCTCCTCGGAAGCCCTCTGGGAGCCCTTGTGGCGCGCCCCACATCCTCGCGGTATCTCATGGTCGTCTTCGCCGTGGTGAACATCCTTGTGGGATTGCTGGTGCTGCGTGGTCGCAGTTTGGCCGGGAAAGGGATTACCCGCAGAAAAGAGGTCCTGATCGCGCTCCCTTTGGGGTTGGGCATAGGTTTCGCCATCGGCTTCATAGCCCGTGATGGGGGTCCCTTCACCATGGCCGTCCTTGTTCTCATGGGGCTTGACGCCCGGAAAGCGGCGGGGACCGCCCCCCTCGTCGTGGCTGCGGGGTGCCTGGTGGCTTTCACTGTGCACTCTTTCAGGATGTCCGTCGAGGGCCCCATAATCGCCGTCACAGCCCTTGCCGCGCTGGCCGGCTCGCAACTGGGAGCGAGGTTCATGAGCCGCCGCCTGGAATCCGGGACCGTTAGGATCCTCTTCACCGCGGCTATGATGTTGGTCGGGGCGATCATATTGGCCCAGGCCCTGTGAATCATAGAAGGCAGACCCCGGGTGACGGACCGCCAAAGCCTCCACAGGAATAGGCGCTCGTACTTCGGGGTCATAGAGGTTTGCGGGCTTCCACTTCCAAACGGACGGCGTTCACGTGTACCAATCCAGCCTCATCGGGCGGAAAATCGTGGAGATACCCGTCTACCAGCTCGGCTATGAAGTCTTCCCTTAAGCGTTCGGGAACCCGTTGCGTGAAGGGCAGCCAGGTGGTCCGTATCCAGCCGGCCATTCCCTCTCGCCCCTCGTGGACCATGTCCTTGGTGAGGAGCTCCACGCGCAGCGGTTCAAGGCCCGCCTTCTCCAGGAGGGGTATGTAGTCCTCAGGGCCGTGGAAGAGGTAGGGAAAATCCATGTCACGGAAATAAGCGGACCATTTTTCTGAAGCCATGAGGGAAACCAACATACATGCCACTTCGGCGGCGTTGCCCCGCCCGGCCATCTGTGCCAGTAAGAATCCGCCTGGCTTCAACGCCCGAGCTATCCCTTCCAGAGCCGCCGACTGGTCCCTGATCCAGTGGAGAACGGCATTGGAGAAGACGACGTCGAAACACTCACAAAAGTCGAGTTGGCACGCGTCCGCCACCTCCCAGGCGAGGTTAGGATAATGGCTGGAGGGGTAGGAGCGTCGGGCATGGTCGATCATCTCCGGAGATATGTCCACTCCCAAGACCGAGCCCCGGGGGACCCGTTTGGCAAGCATGGCCGAGAGCAGGCCGTCCCCGCACCCCAGGTCCAGGACGTGTTCGTCTCCCCTGAGGTGCAGTTTGTCCATCAGCTCAAGACCCCATTTCTTCTGCTGGGAGGAGAAGCTCCGATAATCTTCTGCGTCCCAGCGGTACAAGGCCTTCTTGCCCCTCAAAGCCTTCCTCCTCTCGCTCGTTGCAGGCCGCCGTTTTGCCGCCTATCACCCACCGCCGGCACCCGTAAATGAGGTCGGTCGCACCGGCCCTCGCCGCCTATGGCATTGACGATAAAAAGGTTAACATGCCGGGCGGGGTGATTGCGCAGTATTCAGGAATCGCTGCGGATCCTCAGGCTCTCCGAAAGACTCGATCTCTCTCGAGGCGAGAGCTCATGGGCCGATGGAGAGAATTTGCATCAGGGGAGCGAGACTCCGTTCCGTTTCCCGGGATGCTTGGTTTGCGACGCTTAAGCGCGGTTCCATGTTTGCGCCCCGTTTGAGTGAGAGACTGGCATAGGACGGTCACAAGTCGCTCTCCTTCGTCGACCTCGAGCTCGTTGGTTTCGGCTGCGTGGATAGGTTTCCTCCGGCTGGAATTTGTAAATTCCATTTAGCCTTGCACTGGTTTTCCATCCCACTTCTTTCGAAAGAGCCATGTCGGGTTCCTCAAAAGCGGGAGATGATCCGAAAATCCCTGTCTGGCGGAGGTGCCGTATCGTTTCGCGGGCACTTCAGGGTTCGGGTTCACGAGAGAGGACTTGAACATCCCGGCGAATGGGTTAAAACGAGGAGAAAAGATTGAGATAGGAGCGAGCCTCGTTCTACCATTAAGGTTAAGATGATGCTGAATCGTGGCCTTCGTTCTCGGCGATGCCTTGCGGAAGGGAGTGGCTGTCTTGGCTGACGAGGAGCTGATAGAGGAAGCCGCCCGGCTGATAGCCGGGGCGAAAAACCTGGTGGCCTTCTCGGGAGCGGGTGTCTCAGCGGAGAGCGGCATACCGACCTTCCGGGATCCGGGTGGTCTTTGGGATCGCTTCGACCCCTATGAGCTCGGCGGAGGGGATATCTTTTCCGCCCTCCTGCGAGGGTCCAAGATCCCAGCTTCGGCGACTGATTTCGTCTCCGAGATGCTCGATGTCCTGGAAAGAGCCCGCCCCAACCCTGGGCATCTGGCTCTGGGAGAGCTGGAGCGCATGGGGATTCTCCGCTCGGTGATAACCCAGAACATCGACAACCTGCACCGTGAGGCCGGAAACACAAGAGTCATAGAGGTGCACGGCAACATATTCCGACTGGCCTGTCTGGGATGCGGGGGGAAGATAAACCTGGGTCGTGATGACCTCTTCGAGCTGGGGCGGAGGCTGGTGGAACTGCTGCGGCGTGGCGACCTGCAGGGCCTCATCGCCCTGGCCTCGCGGTGCTGGTGCGGGGGCGTTTGCAGGTTGGACGTGGTCGGTTTCGGTGAACCGGTACAGGATATGCCCCAGGCGGTGCAGGAAGCGAGACGTTCGGACGTGTTCCTGATCCTGGGTACTTCGGGAGCAGTATATCCCGCGGCTTACCTCCCGGAGTACGCCAAGAGCGCCGGGGCTAAACTCATAGAGATAAACGCCACGGGATGTTATTTCCAGGAACTGGTGGACGTGGGCATCATCGGCAAGACGGGCGAGATACTTCCACGCGTCGTGGAGCGCGTGAGGGATCTACGGGCGGGCGGCGGGGAAACCTAGGCCTCGAAGCCAAGTTCCGTCTTGTGAGGCCGTGATGCAGTCTAGACATTTTTTCTCCCATGGGTGCGCCATTTGCTGATGTGCCGCGATAATCTTCCCTAATTTTGGTTCAGACACGTAGACTCACCATGTTTTGGGGCGCTTATGGACCGCTCCCTCATCGGGCCGTAAGAATTACCGGTCTTTTCTCGCGTCGACCTCACGAGAAGAAGCGGTTCAGTCGAAAAGCCGTCCATCCATAAAAGGCGGCAGTGACGTGCCTGTTCGGACTGGTTTACGTTTCCCGGGATTAGTGGGGACATCTCGTTGGTGTTGAGCGATATGCGAATTCCAAATGGCCGGAGCCGCACGATTCGTGGTCCTTGTGCCTCAGCCTTTCATTTATGGCTTGATCTCGCCTTGCCTGGCGCGCGGATGGGCAATTATACTGATGATCCGGAAAAATATGCGGAGGCCAAAGAGTGCTATCACAGCAGGAGTGGCAGCAGCAAGTCGAAGAAATAGTCAGGGATAGGAGCAGGCATTCCCCCTACTATCTCCTCCTGGGCATGCGGGTGAGGGAGCTGCGCCCGGGCGAATCCCTGCTCGAACTGGAAATAGGCCCCCGGCATCTCGACGAGAGAGGAAAAGTCCACCCCGGTGTCCTCTTCTCCCTGGCAGATGCCGCAGCAGGGGTGGCGGCCATGACCCTGGTCGCGGGAGGCTCCCGCCGCGTGGTGACCGTGGAGATGAAGGTGAACTTCATGTCCGATTGCGCTGGCGGAAAGTTGACCGCGGCGGGCAAGGTGGTGGGGGAAGAAGGCAAGTCCATCTTCTCTGAAGTCGAGGTCTGGAGTGAGGAAGGGAAGAAGCTGGCGAAAGGCCTAGCCACTCTCGTGTCCCTTGCCCGAGGACATCGACCGGAATGATCGAGACTCCTTAAGGCGCCAGGAGGACCTGGTCATATTCCGGCGTCGACCGGCCCGTCATTCCACGGTCACGTTTTCCGGGAGACGGCGGGTGAGGATGTCCGCGGCCTCCTCAACCATCTCCTCGAGGACCTGCCCCGCCGGTTTTATCTCCTTGATCAGCCCCGCCACCTGGCCGGCGAACCCACCGATGTATTCCTCGCGGTTGGCCTTGAGGAAGGCGGCGAGCAGGGAGGAGGAGACCAGAACCTGCAGCGGGAAGGGGAGAGGTTCTAGGCCGGACTCCTCCCACAAAGTATGGAATTTACTGGTAATGGAGCGCAGGGTCTTGCCGGTGAACATGGTGGAGACCTTGGTGTCCTCGTCGGTGGCCTCCACGATGTGGCGCTTGATGACCTCCGGCGCCCCGCCCTCCACGGTGGCCAGGAAACGGGTGCCCACCCATACGCCCACGCATCCCATGGCCAGGGCAGCTGCTAGGCCCCTGCCGTCGCCTATGCCCCCGGCGGCCAGCACCGGGACCGGATAGGCGGCGTCTATGCAGGCCGGCACCAGGGCCATGGTCCCTATACGCCCGGTATGGCCTCCCGCCTCGTGGCCCTGGGCCACCAGCAGGTCTATACCCGCCTCGGCCATTCTCCTGGCGTTCTTGGTGTTGCCGGTTATGGCCAGGACCTTGGTGCCCACGGCGTGGGCCTCCTCGACCATGAAGCCCGGGTTCCCCAGCCCGGCGCAGAAAAGGGGAACCCGTTCCTCCAGGCATACCTTTATGGCTTCGCGCGGCCGCATGGTGGTGGAATCCATCTTCACCATCACGTCCACGTCCGGGAGGCCCAGGTCCTGCTTGACCTTCTTTATCCATTCCTGGTGGGCCTGGGGCAGACTGCGCAGGAGCTGGCTCAAGGGCACCTCGCCTTCCCCTTCCGCTTCGGGAAGGTCCACGATGTTCTTGGGGAGGAGTATGTCCACCCCGAAGGGCTTGTCGGTGCGCGCCTTTATCTCCCGAATGGCCTGGCGTAGTTCGCCTATGGAGTACCCGCTTGCTCCCAGTACGCCCAGGCCTCCTGCCTCGGATACGGCCACCACCAAGTCTACGGGGGCGCCCGTTTCCTCCCCCAAAAGGTTAGGCCCCATCCCTGCACTCAAGATGGGATACTCGATGCCCAGCATGTCGCAGAGTTTGGTGCGTAGAACGCGCTTTCCCATGGTTTTTCCCCTTTCTTCCATCCGGCCGGCCGATCGCGGACGGCTTACCCTCTCGATGAATACTATACACCTAATGTTCGGCGGTTCCACGTGTAAGAGAACCGCCCCGGCCGTTGCCAGATTTGGCTTCCGGGGCTTTCTCTAACTTGACCGGTAATACTGGTGACCTGCACATGGGAACCGGGGAAAAACATCCCCTCCTCCCGCCGGCCATTAAGTCTGAGAGAGGGAAAAGCGGCCCTCGGCCTCCTCCCGCCCGACAGCGCCCGTTTGAAAGCGAATGGCTCCGTTGAAAGCGCTCTCGAAAAGATACCGGAAGGATGCTCATGAATGAAAGCCTTGCTTCCGGATACACCGTCGCCCCCGGCCCCCGCCCGCATTCCGCGCCACAGTGGAAATCAGGTCTCATGCGAGGGCGCCGAGCCCGAAGGGCGGTGCTTTGACAAGAACCTCATCAATGTTCGCGCTAGGCATTGGGGAAGCAAGGCGCTTATTGAGAGTTCGGACACGCCGGGAGCGCTTTTTCCGCGCCGAGAAGGGATGAACGATCTTGAAATTCATATCCCGGCAACCGGCCATGGAGAATATTCGGCAGCGGACCAAAGAGCCCGACATGACTGGGAATCAGAGGATAGGATTAAAAGCATTTTTTCACTATTGACATTTTATCAATAGTATATTAATGTCAATAGTGCAGAGAGGAGGTGAAGGCGATGTATTTTCGGGGAGAATCGCATGAGGGAAGTCCTTTTAGTCCCGGCGGTTGGGAATGTCACGGGAACATTCCTCGCTTTCGCGCGATGATGGGTGGGCATTTTCGCCCCGGCATGGGTCCGGTGGGGGGCGGATTCGTGGGGTTAGGGCCGAATTCCGCTCGCCTCTTACTAAGGCCGGCGGTCCTGCTTCTCCTGGCGGAGGAGCCGGCGCACGGCTATCAGCTGATGGCGAGGCTGAGAGAGCTGGGAATCGGCAAGGGCATGGACCCCTCCCTTCTCTACCGGCTACTGCGCATGCTCGAGAGTTCGGGACTGGCGGAGAGCTCACTGGACGATACCGGGGCCGGTCCGGCGCGCAAGGTCTACCGGCTCACTCCGCAGGGCAGGGAGCTGCTGGACCTCTGGATATCCGGATTGGACGATGCCCTCGAGATACTGGAGACTCTTAAATCGCGTTATCAAAAAATGGAGAGCAACCGTTAAGCGCGCAACGCAGTCGTCGCTGCCTTCTGTGACCCGATGCCCGCCCTATCGCCGGAAGGGGCGATGGGCGTTACTCTTCGCTTCTCATCCCCTGTCCCTTCCTCCTCGCGGCCCTGATACCGGGGACGGAGAGCAGGCCCAGGAGGCAAACCAGGGTCAGTGATGCCGTTGCGCTACCCGTACCGCAAAGGGGAAGGACCTTGAACCCGGCGGCAAGTCGGGCCTTGGAGCCGTCGGGATTCATGACCATCAGGTCGTAGTCACCCGGCTCGACACCCCAGAGGGTCACTGCACAGGTCAGGTGTTGTTCCGAAGCCGCCTGTACATTGAGCCCCTCGATAGCTCTCGACCCGGCCTCCAGGCGCACGGTAGCGCCGGTTTGGAACCCCGAGCCGGTGAGATCGAGATTGAGGAGCAGGGTGTGCTGGTAAGCCTGAGCGGGGGAAACGGAAGACACCGCCACCTTCCTGAAATTCACAATGACCGGGAACTTTCCCACCTGGAGATCCGATATCACGATTTCACCGTTCGTGTCCCGGGTCACCCCCGGCAACGGCAGCTCATCTCCGTTCAGGGGTTGGATGAGCGTGGGGTTCCGGTAGGAAGGGTCGTTGACCCGCAGGTCAAGGAGATCGGCACCGTCGTCCGATTTCCAGAGCGCCATTAGCAGCGTGCCGTCGTCGCGGGTAAAGGAGTGGGCCTCCAGGCTTTCCATATCGGAGCAGGAAAGGAGGACGGGAGGGTTGGGGAAGGGGACGGTATTGCCGAAAACATCCTGGAAGGTGGTAAAGGCGTCATACGAGGGTTTGCACCCGAAGTCCGAGTAGAGAAGGCCGTAACGGTCCATATCGTTGATGTGGGTGTCCCGCAGGTTGTACCAGAGCACGCGTTCCACGTCAGTGCTCGCATAGTTGATCATCGTCCGGAGCAGGTATGCGGCTTGGGTGTCTTCGTCCACGCCGGGCGGAGTCACCTCACAGGTGGTCCATCCCACCTCGGTGATCCAGACCTGGAGGTCTCTCTGAGTATTCTGAGCTACCAACCAGTGGACGAAATCCACCAGGATGCGGCATAGGGGTTCCTTGGGTCTCAGGAGATCGTCCTCCGGCTGGCCCTCCACCCCGATGGTCTCGGCGTAGGGATGGTAGGCCACCGCATCCACATATTCGCCGGCTCCCAGGGCCAGGCATTCTCCCATAAAGTCCGATCCCAGCCCCGCCATCCCTCCCATGACTATACACGCCTCGGGGTCCACGGCGCGGATTTCCTCCGATGCGGCGGCCAGGATAGCGAGGTAGTCTTGCGGATCGGGCTGGGGTTGCCAGAAAGCAGGTATATTCTCCTCGTTCCATATCTCCCAGGCGGGAACCTTTCCCCGATATCGCGAGGACACGGTGCGTACGTAATTTCTCCAGGCCGTGAGGTCTGTTGGGGGATAGTTCCAATCTTTTCCTCCGTTGGCCCAGGGAGGCGAAGTGCCTAAAAGGCCGAGCAGGGATAAGCCGTTTTCTATAGCTTCCTGGACCACCTGGTCCGTCCCGGAAAAGTTCCATTGTCCGGGGGAAGGTTCCAGATCGTACCAGGCGAAGTCGCAGCGCAGCCAGGATAACCCGGCATCCTTAAGCGCTGCCACCTCCCCTTCGATGAGCGGCTGAGGGTACAGCTTGATGTGGCTGGACACCGCTCCGAAACGTGGCCCCACCCTCGCCTTCAGGCTCTCGAGTTCTCTTTCTCCGGAGTAGAACGTGGAGGGATAAGCCGGAGGGGCGAGGAAGACGATGCAGGCCAAAAAGAGTGCCAGGAGGGCGAAAAGTAGCCCCCGTTTCCTTGTTGCCCATGGCCTGTTATCGCTACGGCCGTCTGGCGGATGTCTGTCCACGGGAACGCACCTCCTCAACACCTTGTGCGGCGTGAGGCGAGCCCAACAGTAGGCGACAATCTTCTCATGCCGAAAACTCTCCGACAGCCGTTTCCTAGGCCCCAGCCGGGATTCGCCCCGCCTTCTTCCGATTTGAACCTGAAGGCTCTGAGCCGGTGTCCAGAAAGTCATCCCCCATCAAGTCGAAGAGAAGGGGGAGAGGCGTTTATTCACCAAACACCGATCAGGCCTATGGAAATTATTGCCATCCCCCTTTCCCTAAAGCAAAACTAAACCTGGCTTTTTAATGCGCCGGGGTTTTGTTTCTGTGGAGTTTGAGTCTTCCCCCATGAATATCGCCCTCATCAAAATTAAATATTAATGAACACGTTAAGTCAAACAATTCAATGGGAGAAGCCGATCAACGGGTTTAGCCTTATCAAGACGTAGAAGGTCCGCGGAGGCGCAGCCTTCTTGAGGCATGTTCATACGAGGCCCAAAGGACAAATCCTCGTACACCTTCCATGTTTCTTTGTGGGTCGCATGGAGCGAGGGAGTTGGTAGGGCCGCCGAGAATCCCTGCCCCACTTGGAAAGCTACCGGCTTGCCTGCCGGTTGTTCAGGGATTTTATGAAGGCTTGAAGCTGCCTTACGGGGCGTCGCCTCCGTAGCGATGATGTTTTGTGAGCGTTTATCCTCCTAGGTGGGGTGGGATAATACGGGATGGAGCGGATTCTCGGTATCCGAAGGGCTCGAAGACGGATTGTCGGAGGTGGGCCATGGCGGAGTGGGTGTGCAAGAAATGCGGCTATGTGAGGGATTCGCGCTGCAAGCCTAAGAAGTGCCCGAACTGCGACGCTCAGAATGCGTTCGAGAAGAAGGAAGGGAAGTCTAAGTGACGGTAGGGAGGAAGCCGCAAGCAGGGACGCACGCTGGGAAGCCTCGAACTTAAGGACCTCGAAGATGCGCGAGCCCCATCCCCTTGGCCCGTCTCATACGGGAGCAGGGGCGGAGTTCGGCGGCTCGGAGGAGAGCAGGGGTTCATAAGATAAGCCGTCCGGATTGCGCGGCTCGCATTCAACGATAGGGGGAGGACTTCCAGGGCTCAGGCGGCTTGAAAGCCGAACCGCCAGGCTTCGGGTTTCCCTGAAGATAATCCACCGGGCGCGAGGGTCGGTATGGTTTGCGGGGTCATTGGGCTGGGGCGGTGTCCCGATCATCGTTTCTCTCCGAAACTTCTCCCTCCGGCGCGACGGACATGAGTTTTTCCTCCAGTTCCCGGACGCGGGCTTTGAGTTTTTCGATCTCCCTTTCCAACTCCAGGACCTTCCGCACCCCCTGCACGTTCAGCTTCTCCTTGTCGATGAGCCTGTGAACCATGCGCAGGGTCTCGACGTTTCGGTTGGAATAAAGCCTCGTGTTTCCCTCCGTTCTCCCGGGGCTGACCAGGCCCGCGCTTTCGTAACGCCTAAGGGTGCTCGGATCGCAGTTGAGAAGGCGGGATACGACCCCTATAGTGTAGAGTGGTTCATCGTCTCTGAACGCCTCGCCTTTTTCCGCTCCCTTTTCCATGCTTTTCTTATATAACATGCTAGATAATATGTCAATATTCTATATATTAATTGACATAATTTATAAAAAAATCTATCATATATTATGAGATTTATGGGGTCTGGAGAAAGGAGGTGGTCGTTTTTGGTCGGACTTTATAGATGTCCGCGTTGCGGCAGCGCGGGGTCCATAGAATTCGACATGTGTCAGGTTTGTCTTTATGATTTCTCCAAGGCCGAGGAGGCGGAGGCCTTGGTTCACAGTTTTATCCGTAACGGGAAGGTTTTGCGGGAAGAAATGGATAGTGGCGAAAACGGCGTGAGTGATCGCAGGGCTCTTGCCGGAGTGTAAGCCAAGCGAGGATAGATAAAAGGAAGGGGCCATTTCAAAACATTCCAGATGAATATGACTTTTTGTGGTTCACTCCGGAAAGGGTAAGGAAAGGAGGTGGGAGAGATGTCGCTTGCGCGATGGAGTCCTTTCTCCCTTCTGCCTTTCCGGGGATGGTTCTGGCGGGGGTGGCTTTGGGACGATCTTGAGCCTTTCCCGTGGTTCGGGGGCTTTTCCTGGTGGCCGAGCATGGACGTTTATTCAGAGAAGGGTGACATGGTCATCAAGATGGAGCTCCCGGACATGAGCCCAGAGGATATAGACATAGACCTGGGCGACGGCTACCTGACCATCTCCGGAAGGCACGTGCGCGAGGAAAAGGAGGAGGACAAGAACTACTTCCGCCGGGAGAGATACGCCGGCTCCTTCACCCGGCACATCCCCCTGCCTAAGGAGGTGAAGGAGAGCGACGTAACCGCCCGTCTGAGGAGGGGGGTGCTCGAGGTGAGGATAAAGGGCGCCGGCAAGGAGGTTTCCGGCAGGAAGAGGATACCCATCCAGTCCTCCTGAGCCTGTGAGGCGAAGTAAAAGAGCGGGCCTTAGAGGCCCGCATTTCTTTCTTCACCGCATCCGGAAGAAGCACGGCAGGGTGGGGTGGCACGAACTCCCGGCCTCGGAGCGGCGGAGAGAGGCGACTGTCCCGGAGGGGAGGGTGAGCGATTACCGGACATCATTTCTGTGATTGGCACCGGAGGTACACGACCGGACTGGAATCGGACGGTTTCCCCAATCCCGAGTCTCCAGCGAATAAGGCAGACCGTAAGAGAGTAGAAAGCCGTGATGGGGCTGCCGCCTTCCGGGACCGGAAAGAGCCCGAGCCGAGCTCTCGCCCACCGCTGGTCCTTTGATGAACGGATCCGAGTGGAGCGTGAATTGCCGGCCATTGAGCCGGAGGGGGCAATCCGAGGCATGGAGGACATCCCGCACGCCCATCCTTGAGGCGATGCCGAACGCTTCCCAAGGTCTATAATGGGTGTGATCTGTGTGGGTTGCGCGTTTGGAGGAAAGAGGACGAGCGGGAAAACCGAAACCTCTTCGGCTCCTGGAGGGCGGGCATGTCGGCCATCAGTGTGCGAGGATTGATGAAATATTACGGGGACGTGCGCGCCGTGGACGGTATTGATCTGGAGGTTCAGGAGGGCGAGGTCTTCGGGATACTGGGTCCCAACGGGGCGGGCAAGACCACCACCCTGGAGATCATAGAGACCCTGCGCTCCCCGGACGCGGGAGAGATAACCGTGTTGGGGTTGGACGCGCGCAAAGACGAGAAGAAGATCAGGGAGTCCATAGGGGTCCAGCTTCAGACCACCGTCTTCTTCGAGGAGCTCACGGTTTGGGAGACCATTGACCTCTTCGCCTCTTTCTATCCCCGCGCGCTCCCCGTTGGCCGGCTCCTTGAACTGGCGGAGCTTCAGGTAAAGGGCAGAGCGAGGGTGAACACCCTGTCCGGAGGGCAGCACAAGCGCCTCTCCATAGCCCTGGCCCTGGTGAACGACCCACGCCTGGTCTTTCTGGACGAACCCACCACGGGGCTTGACCCACAGGCCCGGAGGCATATATGGGAGATGATCGGTCACCTGAAACAGGGAGGCAAGACGGTGCTGATCACCACCCATTACATCGAGGAAGCGGAGGCCCTCTGTGACCGGGTGGCCATCATGGATCACGGCAGGATCATCGCCGAGGGCGTTCCCGGGAGGCTGGTGACGGAACAAGTCCCGGAGAGCACCATAAGTTTCCGCCTCTCGCCGGCTCTGGCCGAGGAGAAACTGGAAAGCCTTCCCGGGGTGGTGAAGGCCGGCGTGGAGGACGGCACCTACCGGGTCATAACCACCGCGCCTCACGAGACGCTGATGGAGATCATGGCCCTCTGCCGGAGAGAAGGAGTGGAGGCCAGGGAAGTGAACATGAAACGGGCCACCCTGGAGGACGTCTTTTTAAAGCTTACCGGGAGGACCATAAGGTCATGAGGCCTTTCCAAAAGGTCTTTCTCTACGACCTGAAGATGACCCTGCGCCAGCGGGAGGCCATGTTCTGGCTCTTGCTCTTCCCTTTGCTTCTCATGACCATCCTCGGTTTCGTGTTCAAGGGCTCCGGGGAGATAAGGCTCAGCGTGGGCCTGGTGGACCTGGACGGTTCCGCGTTGAGCCGGGCCGTGACGGAGGCCTTTCAGGCGATCGACGCTTTGAAGGTGGAGGTGGGAGGGGAGGGGGAAGAAAGGGAGGCACTCCGGGACGGGAAGCGGAACGGAATCCTCATCATCCCCGCGGGTTTCGGCGAGGCTGTGGCCTCGGGTAGAAGTGGGGAGGTGATCATGCTCGTCAATCGTTCCGAGGTCACCACCGCGCAGGTCACTTCGTCCACATTGAGGGGCATATTGGAGAAGATGGGCCAGGCGATGACCGGGACCCCGGAGGTGATATCCGTCCGCGAGGAGGAGGCGGGCGAGGTCAAGGATTTCAAATACATAGACTTCATGGTCCCGGGAATCCTGGCCATGGTGGTCATGTTCTCCGGGCTAACGGGGTATTCCCTGGAGATCGCCACCTACAGGGAGAAGGGAATCCTGAGGCGGATAAAGGTCTCTCCCATCCCGCTATCCACCTTCCTGGCGGGCGGCATAGCCTCGGTGCTGGTTTTTTCCATCCTCCAAGCGGCGGTGTTGATCGCTTTCGGAGTGCTGGCTTTCGGCATGAGGCTTAAGGGCAACTACCTTTACATCGCTTTCTTCGTGCTCCTGGGGTCGCTCACCTTCCTGGCCTTGGGCTTCCTCCTGGCATCGCTGACGCGCAATTCGCGCAGCGCGGGTCTGGCGGCCCAGGCGATCGGTATGCCCATGATGTTCCTCTCCGGCATCTTTTTCTCCCTGGAATGGGTTCCCGCGCCGGTGAGGGTCGTGGCTCGCTGCTTGCCGCTCTATTATCTGGGTGATGGCCTGCGTGGCGTCATGATCGACGCGGCCTCGCTTTTCGACCTGTGGGTGGATATAGCCGTGCTGGTGGGCGTGGGATTGGCCGCTTTTGTGGCCTCGGTGAGGTTTTTCCGTTGGGAGTGAGGTCTCAGCGGCCTTTGGAGTTCGGCATGCGGGGGTATGGCGATGGAGGTCAACGCGCTGGTGATACACCCGAGGGACAACGTCGCTGTTGTGCTGGAAGACATTCCCAAAGGAGGGGCGGTGCGCCTCGCGGGAGGCGGGACCCTGCGAGCCAGGGAAGAGATCCCCTGCAGCCACAAAGTGGCCCTTGTGGACCTACCCAGAGGAACGGAGGTAATCAAGTACGGTGAGGTAATCGGGAAGGCCGGAGAGGACATCGCCCGCGGTTCATGGGTCCACACCCATAACCTTGTCCTGGAGGAGTGAGGGGCATGAGCGAGAAGAAGACCTTCCTCGGGTATCGTCGTCCCGACGGGAGGGTAGGAGTGAGGAATCACGTGGCCGTGATGCCCTCCGTGGCCTGCGCCAACGGCGTGGTCTCGGCCATCGCCGCCAGGGTGCCGGGCGTGGCGGCTATGCCGCACGGGCACGGTTGCGGGAGAGGGGGGGAGGATCTCGGGATCCACTACCGCACGCTGACCAACCTGGGCCGGCACCCCAACATCTATGGGCTGCTACTGGTCGGTTTGGGGTGTGAAGCCCTCCGCGCCTCCTACCTGGCGGAGAACGTGTCCACGTCGGGCAAGAAAGTGCGGTACCTGGACATCCAGGAGGCGGGAGGCTCCCGGAGAGCCGCGGAGAAAGGGGCGGAGATGGCGCTGGAGATGCTCCGCGAAGCCCAGTCCGCGCAGAGGGAAGAAGTCCCCTTGAGCGAGTTGGCCTTGGGCCTGGAATGCGGGGGGTCTGACGCCTTTTCCGGCATAACCGCCAATCCTTCCGTAGGTCTTTTGGCGGACTGGTTGGTGGAACGCGGCGCCACGGTGATGCTCACCGAGACCACGGAGATGATCGGGACCGCGCACATATTGGAGCGGCGCGCAGCGGATCCCGAGACGGGTCGAGAGGTGAGAGCGCGCATAGAGGCCGCGGAGAGGAGGACCAGGGAGATACTGGGGCCTTTCGCTCCCCTGGCCATAGCCCCGGGGAACATGGACGGGGGCATGAGCTCCATCCGGGAGAAATCCCTGGGATGCATATTGAAGGGAGGGGGCTCCTCCATCCGGGAGGTAGTGGATTATGCCCGCCCTCCCACCCGAAAGGGGCTGGTGATCATGGACGGCCCGGGTTATGACGTGGAGTCCATGACCGGCCTGGCGGCGGCCGGATGCCAGGTTATAGTTTTCACCACCGGCCGGGGGAATCCCATCGGCTTTCCGGCCGTTCCGGTCATCAAGGTGGCCAGCAACAGCCGGCTCTACAAGGCCATGGAGGAGGATATGGACGTGAACGCCGGGGCGGTCCTGGAGGGAAAGTCCCTGCAGGAGGTAGCTCTGGAATTGCGGATGCTGCTCTTGCGGGTGCTGGAGGGCGAGCCCACCAAGGCGGAGGTCAATCGCCAGGAGGGAATCCTCTGCCTGTACACCACGACCCCGTCTCTCTAGGAAAGATCTCCCGGGGAAGCCCGGCCAGCCAATGGCAGGAAGTAACCGTCCACGGTCGCCGTCCGCGCATCGGAGAGGCGATCGCGGATTTAAAATGCGCTTATCTTCTTCAATACCTCGCCTCCTTCCCGGGCGTCACGGTCAACCCGCCGGAAAGGGGTGCCCGGGGAGGGGTTAGCATCTCTCATTTCCCCCTCCCCGAGATTGTCCCCACCGGGTTGGCGGGCGGATCCCCGCAGGAGGGTGCGCAGGATGATCGGGCGCTTGAAGACGGTGTTGAAGAAGAACCCTTTTGCCTCTCTTCTTTGCATCATACGCTCCTTCAACCTTTCGATACATTATGAGTATCGTTGTATGGGGGCTTCTTTTTTACACCCCGGGCGGAAAAGTAACAAGATAGTCATAAACCGGTAACATCCCGGTCACATCGCGCTCTACGGGCATGGACTCAAGGCAATCGGGAAACCCGGGGGCCGTGACGGGAGATCCACGGGCGGAACGGCGAGAGCAGGACAAAGCGGACCGGCGCGGCCGGACTACAAGAAGGTTCGGGATGGGAAGGCGGAATCGAGGAGGATGCGGCGATTCCGAAGAATGATATACAAGGCTCGGGGGAAGAAGGTGACCTTTCTTGCCTGAAGCGGTAGGATGTGGAGGTTTGTGGAGGATGACCGGCGGCGGAAGAGGTGGATCGCTGGCCGCGACCTTTACGGTTCTTCTCCTGCTGGCTTTCTCGCTGGCCCCTCTTCCTTCGCCGCCTGCCAGGGCGGAGGAGCCCCTCCGGGCTCTACTGGTCATGTCCTTCGCGCCCGGAGATCCCTTGAGGGAAGCGGCGGAAGGCGACCTCGTGGAGACGGCGAAGACGCTGAAGGAGTTCGGGTTCCAGGTGACGTCTTTGGACGCCTACAACCCGGACGGAAGCGTCTCTTCTTACCCTCATTACCGGCTTTACCGGCAACTGAAGGATTACACCTGCCATCTGCTGGTCTATTACGGGCATGGTGACGCATCGCGCTGGGCTTTCTGCCTCCCGGAGGATCCCATCTGGTCGGGCCGGCCGGAGACCGAGGAGGGCCTCTACGAATCGGTGGAGTTCGGGGATTTCCGCGAGCACTGGCAACAGAGCATCGACCTAGCCCCCAGGGCCATGGTGATACTCCGTCATACCTGTTTCTCCGGTGGCCTGGAGGCCGCGGACATGCGGAGCGGAGCCCCCCTCCTTTCCGATGCGGAGGTGCTCAGGAGGATAAACGAGTACTCCTACACCTTCCTCCACCCTCGAACCGGCATAGTCTCCTATACAGCGTCCGCGAACTACAATTTCACGCCTTCCTACCTGCGGACCGTCTTCCGGGAACACGGGATGGCGGTGGGGGAGCTCACCGTGCCGGACCTTAGCGCCGAATATACTCCGGGAAGCGGGTACCGTCTTCTCTCCGGTGCCCACTATTACCTGGGTCCGTCGGGGTATACATTTCGCAAGAACCGCATGCCGGGGAGCACCAATTCGCAGGTATGGGGCCAGACGGCCTGGGCCGGGGACCCGAAAGCCAGTGCTTCCTGGATATTCGGCCGGGTGCCGGGAGACGAGAACGGCGATGGCGACAACACCGACCTGGGTGAACCCTGCTTTCCGCACGACAGCCGGGACGTGTTCCTGGCCGAGGACACGACCTACAACTTCTTCCCCTTCTTCTGTGTGGCCAATCCCGGGCAGGCTGATACCTGGGCCAGGATAACCTTCCTCGACGAGAAGGGCGAGTTCCTCACCGTATACCGGGAGATGCCCGCTCTTTCTCGCATAACCCTGGACTGCAACGCCGACCGCTACCTCAGGAACAAGAACCTCGCCGTGCGCGTGGAATCGGTGGACGGCGCCTCGCTGCTAGCCGAGCGGCCCATGTATTTCCGCTATTCCGGATGGATGGACGGGGGCTCGGACTCCTTCGGGGTCACGGAGCCCGCCAAATCCTGGTATTTCGCGGAGGGCTACGCCTCGGATCGCTTGCCCTTCCATGAATATATCTGCGTGGGGAACTTCAACTCATGGGACGTCAGGGTGACGTTGAACCTCCTGGGAAACGAAGGCCAGGCCCTCAGCCGGGCGTTCGTACTCCCCGCCATGACGCGCCGTACATTTCTCCTCAACAGTTACCTCCAGGGAGAGGTATCGGCGGCCCTGGAGGCCGACGCTCCTGTGGTGGCCGAGCGCTCCATGTACTTCCGATACACGGCGGTAAAGGGATCGTTCGCCGCCGACGGTGGTCATACCAAGGCCGGATTGACCTCGCTCTCCGATACCTGGTATTTCGCGGAAGGCCACGTGAGCGACCGGTTCGAGGAATGGTTGTGTATGGCCAACCCGGATGGGGAGAAGGCCGAGGCCGACGTCTACCTCTTCACCCCGGAGGGAAGAAAAGGCCCCTGGCACGTCGTGATCCCGGCCCGGAGCCGTTCAACGCTCATGGTGAACCAGTGCCTGGGCACCCTCGCCCCCACCGACGTCTCCGCCGTGGTGACGGCGGACAGACCCATAGCTTGCGAAAGGGCCATGTATTTCCTGTTCAACGGGGCCTGGGACGACGGACACGTTTCCCCTGGTTCCCCCGCACCTGCCAGTGTTTGGCAGTTCGCGGAGGGATCCGCTTATCCGGGTATCCAGGAATACCTGCTGGTCATGAACCCCGGTGATGATGAGGCCTTCCTGGACTTCACCTTTATCCTGGGACCCGGGGAGGGTACCCGGAATACCCGTCTCCGCCTGGGAGGGCGGAGCAGGTTGAGCCTGAACGTCAACGCCGAGCTCTCCTCGCTGGGCTCGCCCTCCCAGGTGGCGGTGATCCTCTCCTCGAGCCGGCCGGTGGTGGCGGAGAGGGCTATGTATTTCGACATGGGAAGGGGTGGAGAGGGTAGGGAGCCTATACGCGGCGGCCACGTCTCCCCAGGAGTGACCGGGGGAAGCCCGCGCTGGTATTTCTCCGAGGCCTACACAGGACGCTGAGTGGGGCGGCATGGCGGTCCTCAACGGTAATGAAAGGGCCGCGCGACCATCTTCTTAAATTCTTCTCATGCGGTAAAGGCGGTCCGCTCCCAATAGGTAGATCAGGGTTTCCTTCACCGGCTCCCCGAGCATCCTCTCCCACACCTCGGCGTAGAGGCGCAGCTGGGGAAGGTATCTCGCCGCATGGCCCGCCGGATCACCCTTCCCTCCCCGGTAGGTCTTGTACTCCACGAGGACCCAACCGTCCTCTTCGAGAAAGGCCAGGTCCACCGCGCCGCGTACAAGGGTGGGGACTTCCCCGCTATTTTCCAGGAAATGGAACGGTACTTCCGTCAGACACCGGGAGGCTGCGTTTGCCCTCTCCCACAGCGTTGACCGCATGGCCTGACGCACCAGGCTGGCGGAGTCTTCCGCAAGCGCGGGGTCCAGCCCTCTTTCCTCGAGGAAAGGAATGGCAAGGGCTTCCAGTCGCGCTTCCGGGTTCTCCATGGCCGCCTGGAGGAGAAGGTGCACTACCTCTCCAAAATCGGGATCAACTACGTCCTCCGATTCCCTACCCCGCTCCGAGGCTGTCGCCCCAGGAACAGAGTCAGCGTACCCAAGTTCGGCAGACAGTGACGTGGCCGTGGTTGGGCCCCGGCCATCATTCCCTCGCTCCCCATACCCCTCTATGTAGGAGATGGGTATTTCTTCCAGTGTGTAGCCAGCAGTTGAGCGGTTCGGCGCTTCCTCACCGTCACTGGGGGCCAGCGCCAGCCTCTTCGCCGCCACCACCTTATAGGAGGGACGCAGGACCGCTATTTTCCTGGAGGTTGCCTCGCTCGCCCACTCCTCGAAAGAGCGGTAATCCGGCTCCGGATAGGATTTGCCCCCTCCGGTCGAGGGAGCAATCTCGGGAAGCTCGGGAGCGTCCTTCAGGTGAGGCGAGAAGAAGCGCCATGGATGGTTGCGGTCGTTTTGTTCCTTCACCGTGACCACGCAGGCTGCGGAGGCGCGTGTGGCGGCGACGTACATAAGGCGCAGGTACTCCGCTTCAAGGAAGGCGCGTTCCCGTTGTGAGATGTCTTCCCACCCCGCAGGATGGGCCAACAGCATCCGGCCGTAAGTGGAGGTCTCCTTGTGGACCGCGAGGTATCCGCGGTTGGCCGGAGGGACGCGCACTACGTGTATCTCCGGGTCGTGGTTCCCGGTGCCGCTCACACCAGCCAGGAATACCACCGGGGCTTCCAGCCCTTTGGCCCTGTGGAGGTTCATCACCCGGACCGCGGGCGGGTCCTCGGAGAGGGCGGATACGCCGTCGTAGCTCTCACGGTTCTCCGCCAGGCGCTCCAGGTGCTCGAGAAGCTGGGAGCCGGTCAGGATTTCCCTGCCGGCATCGCGAATTATCTCCAGGGCCTTGGCCAGGCTGCCCGCCTGCATATCACCGCCGGGCCTTAGGGCTGCGGCCAGCATGAGCCCCAGGTCGTGGACCATCCGTTCCAGGGCGGAGAAGAGGGGCATGTCTTGGAACCACTGCCGGTATTCCTGCAGGCGCCTGAAGGCATCGGCGACGGCTTCGCCCGTTTCCGGCGGAAGGCCCGAGGGAGGGCTCTCCCGGTAGTCGAAGACTCCGCCGGCCTTCTTGAAGGCATAGAGTTCGGCGTCGCTGAGGCCGAACAGCTCGCTCCGCAGCAGAGCGACCAGGGCAAGGGGGTCGTAAGGGCGCAGAACGGCTTTGAGGCACCGGTGAAGGAGCCGCAGCTCGGGGACCAGGTTAAGAGACTGCCCACCGCTGGTCCGGCAGGGGATGCCATAGTCGTGCAGCCTTTCGGCGAAGACGGCCAGGTCGTCCTTGCGGTAGGTGAGGATGAGGAAGTCGGACGGTTCGGCCACTTCGCTCTTGCCCGGGATATCGCTTCCGGGACCGCGGTGGAGGATAAGCCCCCCGGAACAGGCATCCCTTATGAAACTGGCGATGCGGTCCGCCATGTAAGTCAGAGCTTGGTCGTTTCTCGAGCGTTCCGCGGGCACCGTGAGGCGGTAAACACCGCAGAAGCCGTCTCCCCGACATATTGTGTGCGAGGATACCAGACTCACGTAAGCCGGCGAGAACTCGTTGGCCTGCGCCGGAAACCTCAGGCGGGTGGAATCCGGGTCGCCGCCATCCCTATTCGGCGAGAAAACCCGGTTGACCCATTCCACCACTTCGGGCGGGGAACGGAAATTACTAGTCAGGTTAAGGACCACTCCACCGTGCTTCTGCAAGATGCCCTTCACCTCGTTGTAAATGGTGATGTCGGCGCGGCGGAAACGGTAGATGGATTGCTTGGGGTCTCCCACAAGGAAAAGGGATCCCGGGCGGGGAATGCATTGCCGCCAGTCTCTCTCGGCGGGATCGGAGGAAGTGAGCAGGAAGATCGCCTCCGCCTGGACCGGGTCGGTGTCCTGAAACTCGTCCACCAGGATATGGGTATAACGAGCCTGGAGGTCCCTCCTGGCCTCCGCATCCTCCCGCAGCAAGCGGGCAGCGGAGAGGAGCAGGTCCTGGAAGTTGAGCACCCCGCGTTCCCGGCGCAGGCGATCATAGGCCTCCATCGCCGATCTGAAGACCTCCAGGCACAGCGCGTAGCGCATCTCGCGCCACCGCGCCAGGGCAGGCTGCGCTACCTCGCGGCGGAACCTCTCCCAGCGGGCTTTTTCCTCCTTGGCGGTTTCCCTGCTCAACCCCCTCCCCTTTGTCCAGACCGACTGGACAATGCTGACCCCTCGGTCGAAGAACTCAAGCGCCTCCATGAGCTCGGCGGTCTTATCCAGGCTGAGATGAGAGACCGCGCGGGATGCGCGGCGGAGTTCGGGAATCAGCCTGTCGTTGCCCGGTTCGGAGGGCAGGCGAGGAGCAAGCTCCGTGATATGGCGGACGTAATCTTCCAATTCCCGGCGTGCCGTCTCGAAGAGGCGGTCCGCCGCCGGGAAGGTGGGTGTAGGCCATTCCTCGACATCGGGAAAATCGGCAAATCGCTGGAACTGTCTCTCCAGATCCGAGAGCCGCAAGCCCATTTCCCGGAGTCGTCCCAGCAGGTTACCCGGGTCGTCGAGAAAAAGGCGGGCGCAGAAGAGCCCCCAGGCCTCCTCGCGGAGGAGAGAGTCCTCAAGGTCGTCGACCTCCCGGAAGGAGAGACCGACACCCGCCTCCAGAGGCCTTTCGCGGAGGATGCGGGCACAGAAGGAATGGATGGTCCCGATGAAACACTGTTCCACGTTTTCCAGGGCTCTTTCCAGGTTCTCCCTCTCCTTTCCCCGCGCCTCGCGGTGAGCTTCCTCGAGAGACGACCTGAAGCGGTTGCGTATCTCGGAGGCCGCCTTGCGGGTGAAGGTGATGGCCGCCATATGCCTTATATGGCTGCAGGCGCCACTGCGGAGGAGGGCGAGCATCCGCCCTATCATGGCCGTGGTCTTCCCGGTCCCCGCCGCCGCCTCCACCATGATGTTGCGATCCAATAAGGAGACGATGAAGTCACGCTCTCGGGAGTCGGGGAGCGCCGTGGAGCCGATCGGACCTTCCGGAAAGTTCGCGTTCATAGGCTTTCCTCCGCGTACCCTCTGAGGCGGCGCAGGGGTTCGAGGGCTGCGTTAGCGGCGCAGGCCAGCTTTCTGGAAGAGGACTCCGCCACTTCGCCGGGATCGCCGAAAGCCTCCCGGTAATCGCTGAAAGAGAGGTCGGAAGTATCGTCGCTGGGGAGAAAACATCCCGAAGCGATCCCCAAGCAGATGTCGCGCAGGATGCGCTCTCCCTCCCTCAGGGTCCGGGAATCCCAGAAGATCCTCTCGCCATGTTCCCGTACGCCGGGAAAGAAGAACTCGAACCCCGCCACCTCGGCGCCTGGATGTTCCTTGCGCAGGCAGCTCTCCGCCATCACCACATAGAGATAGTTCTGAACGTTCCGTCCACCCCGGAAGGGGTTCCCGCTCTCGTATCTCCGGCTGGAGCCCGTCTTGTAGTCGCATACCAGAAAGGCTTGGGAGCCATGGCTCGTAAGGAGGTCGATGCGGTCAATCCTCCCCCTCACCCGCACCTTTCCGCTGCCGGTAAGCTCTATTTCAAGCGGTTCCTGGAGATCGACGGGATTTCCAGGCCCTTCCCCTTCCATGCCCACCGAGACCTCGAAGTAGAAGGGCCTCCTATCCCGGCAGGATAGCTCCTCCTCGTGGAGGAAGATGTAGGCCGTCCTGGCCAGTTCCGCCATCTCCTCCTGGAGGACGGAAGGCGAGGGAGGGGGAACGACCTCGCGCCAGAACTCGAACTCCTCTTCCAGCATGCCCTGGAGCACCCCCCAGTGTTCGCCGGTGGAGGGGAGCTCCTCCCTCTCGCGGAGGTACCGGTGGAAACGGTGGAAGAGGAAATGCAGGAGGCTCCCCTTCTGCAGCGGGTCGAGCCAAGAACGGGGGTCGTGGAGGTGTTCCCGAAAAGGCTCTATCCCCAGCACATAGCGCAGAAAGTATTCCAGAGGGTTCTTTCCATATGTTTCCAGACGATTCGCGGAGAGCACCGGCCCCTCACCCGATGCGGGGTCGAGATCCCGACCCGCCTCGGGGACGTAGCCGTCGTAAGGGGTGAAGGAATCCCCGGAGCGAGCTCGGGTTGCCGTGAGCCCACGGGCAAGATGGGGGTATAGAGGCGCCAGGAAGGCTTGGGGGTCTGAGGACAGACCACCCCTCCCAAGGGTGCTCATCCACCACTCATCGGGACTTAGGGCCTCACCCGGTTCCGCGGCGGCGAAGGAAGCGGGAGCCGGGAGGTTTCGTAGGAATTCCTCCAGGGTCGGAGCGGGCCGACCGGAGATCAGGCGGAAAGCGGAGAGGAGCGCCTGGGAAGGGAACATCTCCCTATCCTCCCGCAGGTGGTAGTGGGAATAGGAGAGGGTGACCCTCCCTCTCAGGCCTGCGAAAAGCTCGGAGAGCCCAGCCACCGATGCGGACAGCCGGTCGAAAGAGGTGGCCAGGTCCGGGGAGAGGCGCCTTCTCTCCTCATCCGCAAGGAGGGGGTCCTGGAGCCCGGCGCCCGGGAAACGGCCGTCGTCCAGGCCCACTATGAAGGTCCACGGCCGGCCGGAATGGCCGCCGCCGGAAAGGGGTGCGACGTGCAGACGCCCAGGCCTCGGTCCCTCTCCGAGGATTCTCGAGGTCATGACGGTTTCTTCAAGCCAGTCCAACAGCGGGAAGGAGACCGCACGGCTTTCGTCAAGCCAGGCCTGTAGTTCTTCCAGCCGGCGGAGGAGCAGGTGTAGGGCATACTGGTCAGCTTTACCACGGACATGCACCCGCTCACTGAGGTACCTGCGTGCCCCCTCCAACAACCTCAACGTGTCGGAGAGGTCCCGTGGCAAGTCGTTCAGAAGTTCCGAGCAGAATGCGCGCAGTTCCTCGAGTTCCTCTTTCCGGAAAACCGCCCCCGGCTTTAAGGGGATTTCATCGTTTTCCCCACGGAGCTTGTGCCCACCAGCCCGGACCCCGTGGCGGATTACCGCCTTAAAGGCGACTTCATAGTTGTCCCTTCCGCACCCGACAGGGAGGAGGCGCAGAAGGGAGGCCAGCCGTGAGGGTTCCGTGCCGCCCCCAAAGGTACGGCCGGTGGCGAGCAAGCCGTCATCCACCATATCCGCCAGCACTTGCTGCGAGAAATCCTCCCTTATCCAATGGATCCATCCCAGAAAGGCCCTTCCCGGCGCGGTGAGACGCAGGGGTATTCCCTCGGCGAAGGTGACGGGAGGATCGTCGCGGTTTTCCGGAAAAAGGAGGAGGCACAGCTCGTAAAGGCGGGGGACGTAGGCCTCGTAGTCGGTATAGAGGACCTCCACGCGGTCCAGGGGTATCCCCTTTCCCAGGCAACGCCTGAGAACCTCGCGAACCTCGTTGGTCTCCCCGGTGGCCCTGAATATCTCAACCGTCCCGTCCCCCGCCGGGGAGGGCGCTTCCGCGGGCCGGTTTATCCAGCGCAGGAGGTAGGCGTCGCCCCCCCAACCATGTTCGCTGCCGGTGTCGTCCTTGAGGACCTCCTTCCTGTCCTCCGGAAGGAGTTCCCAGAGCTTCCGCTCCAGTCCCCTCAATCCGGAGAGCATGCTTTGGGGTACGGCTACACGCAGTCCCTCTCGCAGAGATGCCCGTCCGGCGCGGAGGGCCTTCAGGGCCAGCCTCAGGGAGCCGGCATAATCCACCAGTCGGCGTTGGTCGAGCGAATCCCGTAGGTCGCGCAAGAGGGAGCCGAGCCACCGGGCCCTGGGAGAGTGTGGAAAGATGTCCGATTCGAGGTCTTCGGCCTCGAGGCCTGCGAGCCTCAGGTCAAGAAGGGTTGAGGTCACCGCCTTCACAAGGTCGGGCCGGACTCCCTCCGCGGGTACGTATCCGTCAGGCGCTGCGGAGGCGGTTAAAAGCTCTCCCACGAGCAACTCGAGCCTTAGGCCTTGGACGTATCGCAGCCCGAGTCTCTCCATGTCCTCGAAGGCCAACTCCAAGGCCAGAGAGGGGAAGGTGCGGAGGCGGAGATTGAAGATCGGAGCGCCGCCGAGGGAGGCGTTTTCCAGCCACTGGTAACCCGTGCGGTAATTGGGGACCATGAGCCATTTCTCCTCCACCGGGAAACGGTTGCAGAAGTCGGTTATGCTCAGCACCAGGCGGTTGGGGCGATTCACGCACTCTCCTGGCAATGAACCTCACTCCTCCGCAGGACTCGATACCCCTGGACTTTCCGGGACATAAGGATAGACGGCGCCGACGACAAGGGATGTCTTCGACCCCCAGTCAAGGATCGCGTGGCTGGCCGAGCCCGGTATATAAGCGGCGCGGTGGTACGCATTCTCGCCGGGAGTTAAGCCTGATCGCGGGGGACCATGACACCTGCCGCAGCGGATGCGCGGATATGTTCACAGGCTTTTCGCGTAAGCCCCGCAAAGCCCGCAAAGACAGGATGAGGGAACCTCTTCATTAAACGCGGGTTAAGGCGAGCGGTGAGGGGGTATGAAGATGACTTAAAAGGTGGCCCAGTCTTGCTGACAACAACAGGCAAGTCAGATGAAGGAAATAAGAGCGAATGATCATGATGCCATGTGGTTCCGTTGCGCTGGAAAAGACAGGCACATCGGAGAAGGCTGGGGACGATCCATGTCCAGTGTGGATATCGAGGTCGCAAAGGGTATATTGTTTGCAGAAGGTAAGTCTACGTTATGAGGGAATTTATGGAGGGCCTCCACCGCTTCGATGAAACGCCGAAGGGTCGGCGATAAAGCGGAGGTCGCCGGCAGGCGAGCGCGGGGACATCGCCGTGAAGGCGTGATGGGGGATGGGGTTGCGGTGTGAAGACGGGGGCGAGATTTCGTGAAATGAAATGATAGGCGAGGAAGCATATCGGGAACTGGTGGACGCGCTTGGGGAGGAGTACGTCTCCCGCGATCCGGCGGTGCTGGACGGATACGCTTTCCAACCCACCTTCAACGACGAGCTCTCCCTGTGGGTTCCCCGGCCGGAGGCCGTTGTCCTTCCGGGATGCACGGCCGAGGTGCAGGAGGTGGTGAGGATATGCAACCGTCACCGCCTGAGGTTCAAGGCCTTTTCCACCGGCTGGGGCGCCTGGGCCGGACCGTCCGGGGAAGGTGTGGTCCAGGTGGACCTGCGGCGCATGGACCGTATCCTGGACATCGACGAGAAGAACATGCTCGTGGTGGTCGAACCTTATGCCTGTGGAGGCCAGGTCAGGGCAGAGGCCATGAAAAGGGGGCTCAACGTGCACATGATCGCCGCCGGGGCGGGGGTCTCACCCCTGGCCAGCGCCTGCGCGGCCTTTGGACCGGGCACCGACGGCACTTACAGCCCGCGCAATCTCATGGGCGTTGAATGGGTGCTCCCGGACGGTGAGGTGGTCAGGCTGGGGTCCCTCGGCTCCGGCTGTGGGTGGTTCTGCGCCGACGGCCCGGGACCCTCGCTGCGGGGGGTGATGAGGGGCAAGGCGGGAGCGCTTTCCGGCAACGGCATCTTCACCGCCTGCGCCCTGAAGCTCTTTCCCTGGCCGGGACCGCCCCAACCGGCGCCGGAAGGCCTCTTCTACGACCTGGAGATGGAGATGCCCGAGGGCATAAGGCTTTACTACCTGCTCTTCCCGGATTACCTCTCCTTCGGGGAGGCCTTTTACGCCCTGGCCCGGGAGGGCGTGGACTACAACATGCAGAAGGCCGCCGTGGGGGTGGTGCCCATGATACTCTTCCCCCACCTCAACCGCCTGCTGGAGTGGAGCCGCGGCATCCGAAGAACCCTCCAGGTCCTGCGGCATGGCATAATGCTGGTGGTGGCCGCGCATTCGGCTACGGAGCTGGAGTTCAAGCGGGCGGTCGTGGAAACGGTCACCCTTCGGCATTTGGGCATAGCCCTTGACCTCAGCGACACCCCTGTGGGACCCTCTTTCACCTGGTGCATCTTGAGCGGGGCGGTCCCGGGTATGGCCTTCCGGCCCGGAGGACAGATGCAGTCCGGGCTGGGCCCCAACGACGCCTGGGACACCGCGGTGGCCTGGGACCGGGCGGGGGAGTCCATCAAGAGAAAATGGATATCCAGGGGAGGTTGCGTCGACGACGGCGGCGACGCCTGCGTGGACATGGCCTGGGAGGGTGGGGCCATCGCGCACAGCGAGGAACTCTGGTATTACGACCCCAGGGACGTGAGGCACCAGGAGGCGGTGAAGGGGCTGGTGATGGACTTTTTTCTCCAGGCCCTGAAGGCATGTTGCGATCAGCCGTGGAATATATTTCCACAGCAGCGCAGGATCGTCGGTCCCCTCCAGGGGGATTTCAACCGCTGGCAGAGGGAGATATGCCGCCTGCTCGATCCAAGGGGCGCAGCGGACAGCCATCTCTATGTGGGGGAAGCGGACCTGGACCTCCGGGGCCTCGAGGAGGGGGCGAGGGCGGAGCTGGAAAGACTCGTGTCGGAGCTCAACTGGAGGGCGAAGGAGAACTCGGATGAAGAAGTATGACCTCATCGTGGTAGGGGCGGGCCCTGGAGGTTGCACGGCCGCCTTGACGGCGGCGGAAGCCGGGCTCAAGACGCTGCTCCTGGAAAGGGCCATGGTCCCGGGAGAGAAGAACGCCTCCGGTTTCGCGCTTTCCAGCAAGGCCTGGAGGGATTTCCCGTTCATAAGGGAAATGGAACTTCCTTCCATGCGTTACTGCAGGCAGTGCGTGGCCCACTTCCTCTCGCCGCCCCCGGAGATGGAGGAGAGGTTCACCATCGCCTCCGGACCCTCCCGGCGCATGTCCTACCCTGAGGCTCGCGACTTCTTCACCGTGGGCATGCTGCGCCGCGAATTCGACCCTTACCTGGCGGACCTTGCGGTGCGGGCGGGTGCCGAGATGCGGACCGGGTCACTGGTCACCGGGCTGGTGCGGGAAAACGGGAAAGTAGCGGGTGTGCTCTTGGAGGGAGGCGAAGAATACCGGGCTCCGCTGACCATCGGGGCGGACGGCGTCCTCTCCCCGGTGGCCCGCATGGCCGGGTTGCGGGAGAGGTGGAGGCCTGACCAGGTAACCAGCGTGTGCATCGTGGATTTCTCCGCCCCCCGCGAGAGGATGGACTGCGTGATACACGAGGCCGGATTTCAGGCCTTTTTCGGCCCGGGCCTGGGGGGCAATTTCCTGATAGCCTACGCGGACGGCGTGCATCTGGGAGGTCCCGGGGTGACCAACAGCCTTATCTCCAGGGCGCTGCGCAAGCGCGCCAAGCCCGCTCGTGAGCTTCTGGACACCCTCCTCGCGCCCCCCGTGCAGCGCCTGCTCAGGGCGCTGGAGGCGGAACCACGTGAATGGCAGGCCCACTGCCTTACCTGGATGGAGAGCATCCCGGAGGAGATATCCTGCGCGGGGCTCATGCTGGTGGGAGACGCAGCGGGGTTAACCGAGCCGCTTTATGCGGAGGGAGTGTGGCAGGCCATGTACTCCGGCCGCCTCGCCGCGGAGGTGGCGGAGGAGGCTCTGCGCGAGAACGACTTCTCCGGCGCATTCCTCAAGACGTACCGGGAGCGATTAGTGGAGAGCCCGGTGGGACAGGATTTCGTCGCCGGGGCCCAGCTGCGACAGCTCTTCGAATTGCTGGGAGACCCCGTGCTCTGTGGCGAGCTGGAGGAGCTGGCCGTGGACCTGGCCGTACACCTGCTCATGTCCGGCCAGGAGCCCAAGGCGGAGGCCATGCAGAGGGTGTTCCCGGTCCTTGGTGAGAACCTACCGGCCCTCATGGCCGTGGCCCGGGTATATCTCCCGATCTTCCTGCGCATGGGAGAGGAAAATCTACGCTTTTATATCGGGATGGCCAAAGGCCTCCGGTGGATGTTGAAGGGCCTGCTGCCCGGGGAAGGAGATTTCTGACGGGAACGACGATGCCGAAGAGGAGGTTGACGCGCGGAATACGGCGGGAATCTGCAGCCCCTTCCGTAGTTCGTCGCTCCATGATGCCGAAGAGAGCGTGGATATGGAGAATTCGGAACGGATGGCTGCGACACCGCTGGAGGTGTGACAGGAGGAGGTGCAATCCGGGAGAGGCACGGAGTGTGGCGAAACAACGGAGCTGAGAAAGACGATGTGAGGTTTAAGGTCGGGGTTTTAGAGTCGAGGTGGGTCAGTCACAGGTTAGGCGGTTGGATTTCGGGAGGGGTGGAATGGAGACCTTGCATATCGACAGGAACGCGCTGGTGAAGGTCAGACCGTCCGAAAGCCATTTCATCTTCTTGGACCGGGAAAGGTGCGATGGTTGCGGTGACTGCGCGGTGATCTGCCCCATGGACCTCTGGTCGGTCCGGAAAGGAAAGGCCTCCCTTTCCCGCCGCTACCGGGAGAGGTGCCTGGAATGCGGGAGCTGTTTCCTGGCCTGCGTCAAGGGGGCGGTGGATTTCCGCTACCCGCCTGCGGGAAGCGGGGTGACTTACCGGTTCTCCTGAGAGGCAAGAGGGCACCATACATTATATTCCATTAAATACCATCGATGCGAAGACAGAGGAGTGGCTTAACCATTCCTCGGGTGAGCGGAGACTGTGCTGTGAAGACCGTGTCTCCTGCCTGCCGTGGGAAGATCCCTTCCTCCGGGCGGGAAAGGAGGGAATGGCGAGAGGGAAACCCCGCCTCCCTGCCATCCCTTAACGGTCCGCGCAAGCGAAAGCAGGGCTTACCAGCAGAGCGCGTGAGGCGATCCAGGCGTCCGCTCGAGGGCCGGACCTCAAGGGAAGCCCTTCTGCCTCCTCAGGCCAGGAGTTGCGAGGAAAGCACCAGGCGCTGGATCTGATTGGTACCCTCCACTATCTGCAGTATTTTGGCGTCCCGGAAGAGCTTCTCCACCAGGTAGTCCTTCATATACCCGTAGCCGCCGTGTATCTGCACAGCATCGGTGCACACCTCCATGGCCACATCTGTTCCGACGTACTTGGCCATTGAAGATTCCTTAACCGCGTTCATGCCCTGGTCCAGCATCCAGGCCGCCCGATAGCAGAGCAGGCGGGCGTAGTCAATCTTGGTGGCCATGTCCGCCAGCATGAAGGCGATGGCCTGCTGGCGGCAGATGGGTTTTCCGAACTGTACCCTCTGCTTGGAATAGGCCAGGGCCTCCTCGAAGGCGGCGCGGGCCAGTCCCACCCCGATGGCGCCCACCCCGGGGCGTGAGGTGTCCAGAGTCTCCATGGCCACGTAGAAACCTTGCCCCTCCCCGCGAAGGACGCGGGAGGCGGGAACGCGCACGTCCTCCAAGATGAGCTCCGCGGTCTGGGATGCACGCATGCCCATCTTATGCTCTATCTTCCCGACCCTGAAGCCGGGAGTGTCGGCGTCCACCAGGAAAGCGGTTATCCCCTGGTACTTCTTATCGGGATCCACGGTGGCGAAGATGGTGTAGAAATCGGCCACCCCGCCGTTGGTGATGAAACATTTCTGTCCGTTGAGGACATACTCGTCCCCGTCCCGTACGGCACGGGTCTTCAGGGAGGCGGCATCGGATCCCGCTTCCGGCTCTGTGAGCCCGAAAGCGCAGAGTCGCGGGTTGTCGGGGTCGGTGAGACGGCCTAGGTATTCCTTCTTCTGTTCCTCCGTCCCCGCCAGGAGGATGGGGAGGATGGCGATCTGGTTGAGGGCTATGGCTGAGGCGATGCCTACGCATCCCCAGCCCAGCTCCTCGATGATTATCACGTTGTCCAGCATGCCCAGTCCGGGCCCGCCGTATTCCTCGGGAACCCCGGAGTAGGTGAGCTCCAGGCGCGCCGCTTTGCGGATCACATCCCATGGAAACTCGCCGCTCTCGTCGTATTGCCGGGCCACGGGGCGTATCTCGTTGGCGGCGAATTCGTGTACCGTCTGCTGCAGGACCTTCTGTTCCTCGGTGAGCGCGAAATCCATTTTCCCCCCTCCCTCTCTTGCTGCGCCGGTCAGACGACCCTCGCACGTGGGCGAGGCAAACCCATTATCTTTTATCCGCCGGCGGGCTTCAACGTAAGCCGCTTCGCTTCGCAGGTGAGCTCCCGAGAAGGCCGTTCATACCGCTTAGAGTGAATGCCGTCAATTTATGCTGATGCGGTAGGTGCGCCGGGAGAGCATCTTGGGAAAGGCTTTCACGGTTATGTTGCCCAGCATGCGCAGGGCGCGACGGGAAGCGGGGTAGTACGCCGGTTCTCCCGTGGCTTCCTTGAGATATTCCAGGAGGTGGCGGACTGGTTGCCGAGTGGGATGGAGCCAGCGCATGAGGGAGAAGGTGAGCTGGCACCCTCCGCAGTAAACGGCCAGCTCGTCGGCTCCCGTGCGCGCCGCCTCGCGCATTTCCCTGACCGCCGCTCGGTACATGTCCTCCGGTCGGTAGCGGTTGCATCCGGCGGCCATCCCGCAGCACAGCCCTTCCGCGGGGTCCGTTGCGAGCTCCACCAGGTCCAGGCCCATGGCGGCGTAAAGACGGCGCGCGGAGCCCTGCACCTCCTCTCCCAGTATTCTGCCGTGGCAGGAATCGTGCACGGCTACCCTCCCGGAGAGCCTCCTCACGATGGCCAGCTCGCCGCTTTCCACTTTTTCCCAGAGATATTCTCCAAGGTAACGTGTGCGAAAGGAGAACTCCGCACCGAAAAGTCCTGGCAGCACGTTGCGGAACATGTTCAGGCCCGCGGGGCACACGAAGAGCATGGTCCCTATAGAACGGCCGCGAAAATGGCGGGTGAGCCTTTCCGCCACCTGCTCCACCACGTCGAAGAGGCCCATGCGGAAATACATCTCCCCGCAGCAGAGGTCGAAGTCGCCCGAGATGATCACCTCTTTGAGGAAAGGGGCATCCAGAAGGTGGGGGAGTGCCAGGGCATTGCATCCGGGATAGAGGACGAGCTCGCCCTCGGGAGGCGTTTCCCGCCACCTGCGGAGCAGCTCCCTTTCGCGAGGGGACATGGTCTCCACCAGGTCGGTCCTGAAGTTGGGTTGTGAGGCGGGCATCAGATAGGAGGCCCTCACCGGGAGTCCCCGTTCCCGGTAGCGCCGGTGCCAGGCTGAGATGATGAGCTCGTACGGCCGGCATCCCCGGGGACAGAAGGCATCGCAGGCGTAACAGCTTATGCAGCGCCGGTGCACCACCTTCGTGGGTCGGCCGTCGATCAAACGCTTCATCTCCTCGCGCGCTTTTTTTAGGTCGAGGCCGAGGTAGCGGCATCTGGAAAGGCATTCCCCGCATAGGTCGCAATTATCGTAGTCGAAGAAGTCACACCGTTCGCCCATCTTCTTCCCCCCTTCTACTCGGGTTCCAATGACCAGTATATCCCCCTCCGGAGTGGGGGAGGAGCGGTTCGGGGAGATGTCTTCAGGTTCCAGATGCTGTTACGGGGCGTGGATGACCCACGCCCTGCCCTCAAGTTCTGGGAAAACGATAACGCCCCTCGTGGGATCGAGCTTTTTCGGTTAAGGCGGAATGAGAGGAGGCGACATCATGAAGCGTCTCTGGCCAGGACCAACGAGCACTTAAGGATAACATGCAGGGTGTAAGGAAGGCGGGAATGGCCACCGCGGCAGGCGGCGCGCCCTCGCTGGAGGTCCATTTCCCTTTTTTGGGACAGGCAGCGGAGACCTCTGAGGCAGGGAGAACGGCGGATCATCGCGTAAAAAGGAGGCGCCATCCAGCTGCGTTCGCACATGGCGCTTTCGGGGGCAAAGGTTCGGGGATGCAACCCGAAGTGCCTGGAGAGG
>NZ_JACVJJ010000036.1:0-3706 GCF_015711935.1 Candidatus Solincola tengchongensis | reverse complement strand
GGCTGTTGATGTACAGGTGGATGTCCTTCTCCGGGTCCTCCGATTCCAGGTGGAGGAGTTGGGCCATGACCACGTTGGCCACGTGGTCGTCGATCTCCGTGCCAAGGAAGATTATGCGGTCCTTGAGCAGCCGGGAGTAGATGTCGAAGGACCGCTCCCCCCGGCTGGTCTGCTCGATGACTATGGGTATCAGGCTGGTGGCCATGCCGCTTCTACCTCGCTTTTCCATGATCCGACCTTCATCCCTTTCCTTCGTTAGGTCCGCCTCCGCGGACGCTCCATACTCCAGAAACGATCTTTCCACTCCATGGATTATTATACCCGACCGCCCCTTCCCCCGGCGTCGACCGGCCTTTCCCGGGTCCTCATGCCAAGCCCATAACGCCCTCGTAAAACGCCGACCGAGAGCGCTCCACGACGGGAAAAGTTATGCCCACCGCCCCGGTTTAAACGGTGGGCGTAAATCGGGTTTCCCCAGCGCCAAGGGGTATACTCCCCTTCCGGGAAAGCGGCCGCGCAACTACTTGGAGGGGTCGGGTTCCTCCCCCGGGCCCTCCTCCCCGCTGCCAGACGGCGCGGTCCCGGCAACCGCCTCCTCGCCGGAAGCCTCCCCGGCATTCCCGGTGGTGGCCCCCTCCTCGCCCGCGAACACGGCGTGGTCGCCCAGGAGCTGCAGGGCCTTCTCCCGGAGGAGGTCCCGCCGTAGGTCCTCCAGGCCCTCTCTCTCCTCGATGGCCGAGCGCAGGGTCTCCGGCTTGAGGCCCAGCATCTCCGCCCGCCTCCGGATCTCGCTTTCCAGCTCCTCGTCCGTCACCTGGAGCCCCTCGGCCCGGATCACCGCGTCCAGAACCAGCTCGTTGCGGATGAGGCGTTCCGCTTCCTCCCCGAACTCCTCCTCCATGCGCTTCTCGGTGTAGTTCACCGCCTTGAGGTAGCTCTCCAGGGATATGCCTCGGGTGGCCAGCCGGGCCTCCAGATCGCGGCGGCGGTGGCTCGTGTAGTCCTCGATCATGCGGCGGGGTATCTCCACCTCCAGCCCCTCGGCCAGTTTGCGCAGGGCCTGCAGGCGGACGGATTCCCTGGCCCTCTCCGTCTTCATCTCCTGGAGGCGCCGGCGGATGTCCTCCTTCAGCTCCTGGAGGGTGTCGAACTTGCTGGCCTCCCTGGCGAAGTCGTCGTCGGCTTCGGGGAGCTTCTTGACCTTGACCTCCTTAACCAGGACCTTGAAGCTGGCGATCTTTCCGGCCATCTCCGGATCGGGGAACTGCTCCGGCATCTTCACCTTGATGTCCAGGATGTCCCCCTTGCGCTTGCCGCGCAGCTCCTGGTTGAACTCCGGCCAGATGTTCTCCGAGCCCACCTCGAGCATGAAGTCCTTGGCGGAGCCGCCCTCGAAGGGCTGCCCGTTCACCGTCCCCTCGAAATCGATGAGCGCGTAATCCCCGTCGGAGAGCGCCTTGCCCGAGGCCACTTCCAGCTGGGCGAACTTCTCCCGCAGGTTGTCCAGGGCCCGCTGTACCTCCTCTTCGGTGACCTCCTCGTCGGGGCGCTCCACCACCACGCCCTTGTAGCCGGTGAGCTCCACGCGGGGCTTCACCTCCACCACCGCCTGGAAGGAGAGGGGCTTGCCCTCCTCGATCTCTATCTCCTCCAGGTCGATCTCCGGCTCGGCTATGGGTTCCAGGTCCAGAAGCTCCAGTGCCTCACGGTAGTAGCCGGGGAGGTTCGACTGCTTCACCTCCTCGTAGACCGGTTCCATGCCCAGCCTGGCCTGTAGCACCCGCCGCGGTACCCTTCCCCGGCGGAAGCCGGGCACGAAGACCTCGCGGGCGATATCGCGAAAGGCGCGATCGATGGCCCTGCTCACCTCCTCGGCGGGGACCTCCACCTTGATGCGCACCTTGTTCTTCTCCACTTCCTCCATCTCGGCTTTTACGGTCACCTTCACAACGCTCCTTCCTCGTACTCCTCCGCGCCCGAGCGACGGCGGGCACCGCATCCTGGACCCCGTTTTCCGCTGGAAAAAAATCCCACTCCCCTTCAGGGGGCAGGAAAGGATGGTGCGAGAGGGGGGACTCGAACCCCCACGGTTTAAACCACTGGATCCTAAGTCCAGCGCGTCTGCCGGTTCCGCCACTCTCGCCCGTCTTCGGGGGCGTAAATTATGCTACTACATGCGCGGATGCCTGACAATAAAACCAACTCCCCGACCGGAGGGGCCTAGGCGACGTATGCCGTCCCCAAATGAGGCATATACCTGTCCGGAGCCGAAGGCATGGATGCCGTTATCTCCCGGCTGCCACCTCACGGCGTCAGGGTTCCCTCCTATTCCATCCCGGCAAGGCGGGGCCCACGGGAAGGGTAGTGCGAGTCCCTGATCCCGGGCTCAAGACCTGGCACTTCTCCGCGGCGGTGCGCAAACCGGCGGGCGTTGCTATAATATCTTTTGCTCCTTGAAAACATGCGCCTGTAGCTCAACGGATAGAGCAACGGACTTCTAATCCGTGGGTTGGAGGTTCGAGTCCTCCCAGGCGTGCCAGAATTCAGCGGTGGGGGTAGCTCAATCGGCAGAGCACTGGGTTGTGGCCCCAGAGGTCGCGGGTTCGAGTCCCGTCCCTCACCCCATTTTTTTCCAAATAAACCCGCTTGAGTCCCCGCGGAAGCGGCGAGGCGCGCCTCGCCACGCGAAGTCCTCATTCCACGTGCAGTTCCAGGTAGCTGACCATGGCCCTGGAGGTGGGGCGGAAGTCGCCCATGTCGTGCCGGTAACGGCACTCGCGAAGGGGCCCGAGGTCGCGTCCTCCCCACAGGCAGCGGGCGTCCTTCACCTTGTACACCCGGTGCAGGCGAAAACGGCTGCGCCGACCCAACTCGGTCACCCCGGCGATCCTCTGCCCAGGATCCGTGCCCAGGAGAGGTGCCGACAGCAGGGGGAGCAGCCGGCAGTAGAGGGCATTGCGGGCCAGGGCTTCCGGGATGCGCGGAGCGAGGCGGTTCACGGCGCGGAGCGCCGGCGTGTCCGCGTAATCCACCTCTATCCTCAGTTCCCCTTTCTCTCCGGTGTCCACCTCGATGACCCAATGCCCGTCCGTGCGCCGGGAGTTGACCGAGGTCACCACCCGGCGGTCGAAACGGTGGATAGAGGACACCAGGTCCCTTCCCTCCTCGCCGCTCACGTAGAGGGTGCGGTGATCGTCGGGGGTGAAGTGAAAGACGGCACGGTAGGGACCCACCGGGGTCTCCTCCCAGACCTCGACCAGGAAGACGTCATGGGGACCGAACTGCAGGGTGGGGATGAACCAGCCCCTCTCCACGACCATTCTCGCCCTCCTTCCTCTCGGGGCCGCGACGCCGCGCGGCCTTGCATGAGATCACCCCGCCGCGGGGAGCCGTGCCTTCTACCGTGACGGCCCCCGCCACACCGGATCCGTCTCTTACCCGGGCGCCGGCAACCCCATGGAATTCCCTGAACCCGCCGGGCGGCGCAGAGGGTCGTGGTGTGTGCCGGCAAGGGATCCCCATGAAGCCTCTCGCCCGTCTCCCCCGTCTCCACGGACATCGAGCGTGGAATTGCCTGGTAAAATCTGGTCGGGGTGGGCGGATTTGAACCGCCGGCCTCATGCTCCCAAAGCATGCGCGCTGACCAAGCTGCGCCACACCCCGACGGGTTGATTATAACAACAAGCCTCGCAGGACATAAGTCCCG
>NZ_JACVJJ010000035.1:0-14385 GCF_015711935.1 Candidatus Solincola tengchongensis | reverse complement strand
TCTTCGTCCCCGAGAGGGTGCCCAAGCGCTGGGTGGACGAGAAGGCCGGCTTCATCCACCCCTGCATGTCCTTCCCCCTCTCCGACCTGAGGATAAGGATCTAAGGGGTCAGGTCTTGAATCGTGATGCCCCCCAGGGTTTAGTGGGGTATCGGGTCTTGATAGTCGCTGCCCATTCCCTTCATCAGACGGTTGGGACTAAAAATATTTTCAGGACATGGTGAGGTAAATCCTATATTTATTACCTATCGCCTTCCTCAACCGGCGGGTATGGCGATGGTAAAGACGGAGCCCCCTCCCTCGCGCGGGCGGTACCATATCCTTCCCTCGTGTGCCCTGACTATCGCTCGGGCAATGTACAGGCCTAGGCCCATGCCGGGTATGGAATGATACCTGACCTCCCCCACATGGGTGAAGCGCTCGAATATACCGGCTTCCTCCCCGGGAGGGACTCCCGGGCCACGGTCCAGGACCGAGAAGATAACCTCCCCTTCCTTTCGCCTCACCTCCAGCACCACCTCCTCCCCGGGAGGCGAGAACTTGGCCGCGTTGTCCAGCAGAGCCATGAGGGCAAAGGGCAGCTTCTCGGGATCCGCGACGACCCTTCCCGCATCCTCTCCAATGATAAGGCGGAAAGCCCTTTGCTCGTATCTCTTCCGGATCTCCTCCATTGCCGCCAGCGCGAGGTCGCGCGCCGGGACCTCGCTTACGGAAACGGTGAAGACCTCCCGCTCGATGCGAATGAGGTCCATCATCTCCTCGAGTATGAAGGTGAGGCGGTCCGCGCCCTGATCGATACGTCGGAGGATATCCCACTTCTCCTCCTCGCTCAAGCGGTCGGTGAAGCGTGAGAGGGTAAGAGAGTACCCTTTCATGACGGTTATGGGGTGGCGCAGCTCGTGGGAGGCGATGTCCATGAGGTCGCGCAGGCCCTCCTCCCTCCGCCATCTCTCCTCCTCCACGGCGAGGGCCCTGGCCAGCATGCCCGCATAATCCACCTCCTCGTCCCGGAACTCCCTCTCCTTGCGGTCGAAAAGGCACAGGCATCCTACGAAATCTGTGCCCAGGACCACCGGGTGGCTCAGCATGGACCTCCAGCCGTAAGCATTCACCTCGGGAAGGGCCTCCTGCAGGCGGCGGAGCCTTTCTTCCTCCCCTGCGAGGGAGCCCCTCCACCAGAGGACGGCATTCTCGAGGTCCTCCCGGCTCATCTCGACCACCGAAGGCTTGTAGTCGTCGACTACCCCATGGAAAAAGGCGAGTCTGTAGGAGTCGCCGGCTCGCCGCCAGTAGTGCGCCACGGCACAGTCAAGCACCTCGCGGCTTGCCGCGGTGATCCTTTCCATGTTGCGCAGGGGGTCTGTTTCCAGGTTCAGCAGGCAGTGGTTTATCAGCCCAATCCGCTCTTCCGCCTCCCTCCGCCTCTTCTCCCGCTCCATGGCTTCCAGGGCGAAAGAGATGTCGGCCGCGAGGCGTTCCATTATTTCCATTTCCTCGGGGCCGAAATAGCCGGGAAGCTCGGAATAGACGTTTATCGCCCCCACGACCTTTCCCTCGCAGAGGAGCGGGAAGGCGCCCGAGGAATGGAGACCGGCCTCCAGGAGCCTCTCCCGCCAAGGTTCCATCCGGGCGTCTGCCACAACGTCGTAACATACCTGGGGCGTTCCCTCCACTACGGCCCTACCCGTGGGGCCGAGGCCCAGGGGGGAATCGTCGGCGCGAACCGATACCTTTCCCACGTAACCGGTAGAATCCCCGGCCACGGCCACGGGTTCCACGGCCGAACTGGAGCGGTCGAGCTGCCCTACCCAGACCATCCGGAAGAGTCCTCTATCCACCAATATGTTACAGACCTCTTGGAGCAGCGGCTCTTTTTCTTGGAAGCGCGCGATGGCCCGGTTGACCTCCGAGAGGACGGCGTAGAGCAGCCCCAATCTCTCCACCCTCTCCAGCGTGCGGTCGCGCTCCTCCGCCCGTTCCTGCAGGGCCACAGCCATGCGGTTGAAGGATTCCGCCAGGAGCCCTATCTCCCCCACGGCCCCTGATCGTCCGGCCCTCACGGAGAGATTCCCCCTTTCCAGCTCACCGACCGCCCACCGTAAGTTCTGGATGGGCTTGAGGATGAACATCCCTCCCAACGCATAAGCAAGGAGCATGACCACAGCGGCGATAATCGACAGGATGGCGAGGTTCATGACCAAAGTCCGGTTCGCCGGACCGTATATCATCCCCTCCGGGAATCCCGCGCAGATGTAGACCTTTCCCGCTTCTTCTCCCGGGGTTATGGACCTGTGCACGTACAAACGCCGCACCCCGTCCAGTCCTTCCACGCTCACCGAGCCGCTGTCCGGCCCCTCGAGCATGGCCTTCATCACCGGCGCCTCCGGGACCGTGGTCCCCACGTACCCTTCCCCCTCCGGGTAGCGCATGAGCACGGTTCCCTTCTCATCCGCGAGCATTAGGACCGAGCCCTCGGGCAGGGGAATGGAGGCAGCGATATCACCCAGCCAACCAAGGTCCAAGGAGGCTACCACGAGGAAATCCACCTCTTTCCTCTCGTCCAGGACGGGCAAGGCGAGGGACAACAGGGGTTTGCCGGTGATGCGCCCGATTACATAATCGCCGACTGAAAACTCCTTGCCCCTTACGGCACGCTGGAAGAAAGAGCGATCGGAAAGGTTGAGCGGACCCTGGTAGGGAACGGCGCTGGCCACCACATTTCCCCCGGCGTCGACGGCGATGATGTTGACCAGCTCAGGCGAAACGGTTAAAAGCCCTTTGAAAAGTTCGCTTGAGGCTCGCCAGTCCTTTTCCTTTAACTCGGGAACGGAGGACAGGAGCGTCAGAAGCCCCCGAATGTGTTCGACTTCATTGATGTATTCGATGCTCACGCTCTCCGTCAGCCGGAAGGCTTCCCGGCGGGCGGCATCCTCATCTACCTTCTTCCTCTGTAGGGAAAATACGAAGATTAAAACGAAAGCGGTCAGAAAAGCCGCAACCACGATTACCAGAATTCGAGAGCGGAGCCCCGCGAACGGCCGGCGCATGACGATCACTCTTCATTCATTCCACACCACTTAATTTATTATACCCTTTCGGCTGCCGGACGCTGTGTCTTAACGGAGGCGAACAATATTATAAATCAGCGTTTTTCTGTCGGGATCACGCGTGTTTCCAACTTTTGGCATCCCTACGCTGTTGTCGGAGTTATGTCCGCCTGGCCGCATTAAATGCCGCGGAAGGGGAGGGGAAAAGAAGAGACCGCCCCGGGCGAAAGGCGGTCTCTTTTGGGGTGGCGGAGCGCTCCGCCGACTGGGGGATGTCTCTAAACCCCGGCCAAAGAAAACAACAGGGCAAAGACGCATACCAAGCAATAAAATCCGGCCAGGGCCAGAAGGAGCGGCTTGACGTAAGGGCGTTCGCGGAAAATCCCTATCGCCAGCAAAGCCCCCAGCACCAAGACTATCGCCGCCGAGAGGACGATGAGGAACCTCGCCGCCGTCATATCCAACTCCTCACTTATATTTACCTTCCATCATGTCGGCGATGTCCGAGGCGCATGCGTTGGATGCCCGCAGTCCATTGACCATATCCTGGAGTGCGGCCAGGGTGCGGTTGATGTACTGAAGGGTTATGGCCGTCTTGCCTCCCACCTCTGCCAGGGGAGACTTTGAAGAGGCGATGCGGAAACCGAGGAAACCCACGCCCAGGTTGTTCCGGTCCAGAAGGTCAGCCGTTGTCCCCTGCAGCTCGTTCGCCTTCCGGACCAGGTCGTTCATCTCCGAGACCACCTCCACCAGGGCCTGGAGGTCGGCGAGCATGGCCTCCGTCTTTTCCGCCATCTCCTCGGTAGGTCTAAAGGCGGGGAGTATATCCCTCACTCCTCTCTCCTGTGCTCGCACCTCATCAAGCAATCCCGTCTGTTTCTCGCCCATGCCTCTCTGGACCCCGATGACCTTGAGGAGCATCCCTCCGGTCGCCGCGAGGCTGATCGCCACCGTCAGGCCGAGCAGGAATTTCAATGCCTTCAACGCCCTCCCCCCTCACCGTCCGCCCAAAAGCTTCCCTATCCCCTCCAGGAGTCCGGACACCGGGTTCCCCGAGACCTGCTCGATGACCCTCAACACCTCCGGATTCAACAACGCGTTTCCCGGAGAACCGGCTTGAGCCGGGAGAGGCGCGGGCATTCCCGACTTGGCGCCCGCAGTGTGTTCGCTGTGGGGAACGAACTCGGAGAGGCGGGACATGATGCCTCCGCGCATGTAAGCTTTTGCTTTAGCGCTTTTAGGCTGTATCCTGGCCAGGTATCCCAGGGTCTCGTCGAAGAGTACGGAGATGGTGGAGGCTAGGCTCACCATCCCGGAGGAACCATCCGCCACCCCCTGGGTCAGGGCTACCGAATCCCGCATAGCGGCGAGGAGCGAGGCGGAGATGGGTTCCAGCCCTCGGGCTAGGTTCAGGGTCATATGCAGTTTCCCTTCCAATATGCCGAGGGATTCGTTGGTCTCCTCGAGGAGGGGCTTCTGACCGGACATGGCCGCGTTGAGTTCGTCCACCACGTCCATTTGCCGGTGCAGCAGCTCGTTGGTCTTCCCCACCAGTTCCAGTTTCTCGTTCAACGCGCTGACGTTCTCCCTTACCTCCCCCATTATCCCGCCCATCTCCTGCATCCCGCGCAGGCTCTCGTCCACCATGTTGAAGATGTTGTAACGGCGGTTAAAGCTCTCCAGGGCCCCGCTGGTGGCCAGGGTATAGGAAACGGTGACCACACCCGCGAGGATCAGCCCCAATGCTCCGGTGATGGCCAATTTCCGCAACATAATCATCGCTCTCCTCTCCTCAGGGCAGGTTGGGCAGGGCATAGGTGAAGAAGAGGCGGTAGGATACCGAGTTTGCCAGCTTCTCCCTCAGGGCGGCCATCTCCCCGGCGATGGCCCGGTTGGTCTGGTTTATCCTGTCCAGGATGTCCAAAGAGGATGCGGAGGCATAATTACCATCGTCAACAGCCGCTGAGAGTTGGCGGAGGTAGGGGTCCAACTCCGCGAGAGCGGCGGAAAGACGGTCGGTGTGCTCCCGGACCAGGGCCAGAACTTGGTTGTTGTTCTCGATGGTCTCCACCATGGCCTCCAGGCCCTGCTTCATCTCCCTCATGGCCTGAAGGGTATCCGTTATATAGCTTCCGACCACACCGGCCTTCTCGTTGAGTTCCACGGTTGGCTGGAGGGACTCACGCATCCCATCATTCAGCTGGTTGGAACGGACCACCAGATCCCGTACCCTCTCCACCTTGGAGTCAACGTTGCGGGCCACGCCCAGAGTGGCCGCCGTCCCCCCGGCGAGGACCACGGAGACCGTGGCGCACATGGCCCATATCCCCAAGCTGAACAGTTTGGCGAGCAGCTTCTTCATTCCCCTCCCCCCTCAAGGCAAAGCGGGCGTGCCTTGGTTGTTCTCCTGGGCCAGCCGGTACATCTCCTCCACCTTCTGGAGCTGGCCGGTGGCGGCCCCCATAATCCCGGAAAGGAGGGTCCCCACCTCCCCCATCACCGCCACCACTTGGGCCATGTACAGGGAGATCTGTTCAACCATGGCGAGATTGGAAAGGACGATGCCGTCCATTTCCCGGTTGAGCGCCAACATGGCGTCGTTCATGGCCCGTATCTCCTCCGCGTCGGAGACTATGCCCCTCGCCACCTCGTTGGCCTCCCGGATACCGCCCATGATCCCGTCGAATATCCCGGACATATCGACGAGGTTGCTCCTCTTCTCCCCCATGGATTCCTCCAACTCCACGGCGCGGGAAAGCAGCCTCTCGTTCTCCGAGAGCCGGGAGTCCAGCCCTTTGAGCTCGGCCAGCATGAGCAGGGTGTTGAGCATGAAGCCCACCAGGCCCACCACCCCCGCCAGCTTTACCGCTTTGAGCAGCTTCGCCTTCACTTGCCCCCCTCACATATTGCGCATGATCTCCAGCGCGCGGTCCATCTTCCCGTTTATCTCCCGGTTGACGCCCTCGAAGGCCCTGAGGTTGCCGTACAACAGGCGCACGAGCTCCAGGGTCCTGCCCGCTATTCCCATCTGATCTTCCGTCCCCTCCTTGAGTCCCAATTCCACGCTCAGGACCTCCTGCGCGATGGACAGAATGATGGAGACCTGTTGCCTCTGACGTCCGACCATATCCGCCAGCTCTCGGGATGTTCCCACCTGCTCCTGCGTCTTTTCGCTAAGGAGCCCCAGAAGCATCTTGGATTCCTCCAGGCCCCCTTCCTTCACGTCCATCACCGCAAGGGTCTCCACCAGCTCACTGGTGCCCTGGTTAAGGCTTTCCACCTCCTGATTTATCTTCTTCAGCTGCCCGGTGAGGTTATATTTCTCAAGCTCATCCTTGGCCGAACAGCCGCCCCCGAAAAGCGGCAGGAGAATCAATACGGCCACCAAGCCAACGGTTATTGTCCCACTCAGGATATGAACCGCGAGGGTTCTCCTTTTTCGGCATCTCCTGGAAAAGACCATGTCTACCCCCTCTTTCTCTGAACATGAATACGGACGAGTCACCATTTCCCCTCTCTTCAGAATCCCTGTTCCATATGCGTTTCCCAATACAAAAAAGGACTCGTCCTTAAACGGCCGGAATCCATTCGACCGCGCCGAGAGGCAGGCCCAATGACCGAGGCAATTTCTGACCGAGGCAATTTTAAGGTAGATTATCAAAAGACCGTTACGGAGTCCTCCGGGACCAGTACCGTTCTATGCCCCAGGAACGCCACTCCTTCAAGGCCTTCCCTCAAGACTAGTCATGGTCTACCATGCACTGGGATTGGCGCAGATTTCCTTGGATGATATTGGCATGTCATCTCCCCACCACCTCTCCCGCACTTGATTCAACGCGCCTCGTGGTTTGAGCATGGGCATCGAATCCCTTCCCTCACAGCACTCTTTCCCGACACCCGATTCCCTTCCTTCGCCCGAGAAAGGTCTCCGCTCACGGCATGGGGGATTCGAGGAAGAGAATCGTATTTACCGAATGGAAGGCGAGCAGGTGCCCGTGCGAAAGGGGCTTCCGAAGGATTTAGCGTATGGAGGTGAAGGTAGATGACCGGTAGAAAGACTATCATGGCGGTTTTGTGTATCGTCTTTTCCGCCGTATTTTTCCTTGCCGTTACCGGGACATGTCTCGGGGGCGGGGCGCTCCAGGACACGCCTTTGGGCCGGTCTCTCGCCCGGCTGGACAACGGGACGGGAGGGGTTTCCTGGAACGGGAGCGGTTCTGCGGAAGGCACCTTCTCGGGTAACGGATCTTCCGCGGGAGGCTCGGTGTCCTGGGAAAGCTCGGGAAGTGCTTCGCCGACCTCTCCAAGCATACCCTCGAGCGGAGCACCGCAGCTTCCCGTCCCCGAAGCGCCCCAGCTCCCTGTACCTATTCCCGGCGATACCACCCAGCCGCCTTCCCTTCCCTTACCCGAGCCGGGTAACGCACCGGGCCTCCCCGGACTTCCGGGTCCCGACTCGCTGGAGGGGGTTCTTGACCCCTCTAACCTTTCCGGGTTACTTCCGGATGCGGGAGGCATGCCCTCCCCGGGGATGCTTCCCGGAGTTCTGGATCCCACCGCATTTCCGGGGCTGGAAGACCTGCCGGGAGTGGACGAACTAATCTCCAATCTTCCCGCTCCGCCTGCCGGACCAGGGACTCCATCCTTGCCGTCTCCGGACTTCAAGCCGGAGGACCTTCTCAAGATCGTGGAAAAGAGCGACCGCATCCTGGTCCTCGTCTCCCTCGACGACCTCCTACAGGCCAGGCTGGGACTGGGCAAGGACCTGAAAACAGCCCCCTTGTTGGAGTGGCAGCTTATCCTCTTCAAGGCCCTGGCGGCGGAAGGCAAACTGGGTGTGAGAAAAGTGAGTGACGACGCTTTCCTTGTACCCATCGAGTTCTACCTCAAATACTGGGCGGGTGACCAGGGATGGCAGGAGATATTCAACCTGCTGCTACCCCTGGAGATCAGCTTTCCCGGAGCGGGGATGCTGCCGGATGGAATGCAGGACCTTCTGGACAACCTGTACGAATACCTGCTCAAGCCTATCCTCCCCTTGCTCCCTATATATCAACCGGCGGAAGAACCGCCCGCCGTCGAGCCTCCCGCGCCCGAAGAGGAGGCCCCTCCCGTGGAGGTAGGCGGTGTGGTGGTCGCCAATCCGCAACAGGAGACAGGAGGCCTGGGCGACCATCTTCCCTTCACCGGAGCCGAGCTCGGCCTGTTGCTGGCCATAATCATTGCCCTCTCCACAGCAGGCCTCCTACTTGGCCGCCTTGAGAGGAGATACAAGAACAAGACGGGTGAACTCTAAGGGCTTAACGGGGCCGGAGAAAATCAAGACGGCCTCCGCCCAAGCTCGGCGTTCTTAAGGGCGGGGGCCGTTTCAATGCCTATTTTCAATGCCTATTTTCATGGGGCCGGGCTGCCCTGGATTCCCACCGGAAACAAGCCCGACAGAATGATCTCCATGGTGTCGGGCAACGGTCCCATGACCTCGTTCAGTTTATGAAAGGAAACGGTAGGTTCTACGGCGCTCGTCCCTCCTCCGCCCTCCGAGGCTTCAGGCGGTATAGCAAACGCGCTTGCCGGTGGGATTGCCGCCTGCGATCCAGATGGGGATTCAAGGTCTTCCGCCACAAGGCCCAGGGGCAAGGCCATAAGTGACGCCTCCGCTCCGGAACCCGCCTGCAGTACCGCTCCTTCAACGGCATGGGTGACGTCCACAGCCGCTTCCACTGCCTGGTCCCCCAATGCCCTCAGCCCGTCCCAGGGCATACCGGCGGGTGGGAAGAAGCACCATAACACATCCTGGGGCAATCCCAGGGAGGCTAAAGCCCTCTCCGAGACCCCCAGGAGGCACGTCCACAGGTTTTCCGCCGTTGTCAGCGCCGTATCCAGCAGGTTCCCGCTTCCCCGCACGATCGCTCGCAACACTTCCCCGCTCCCTGCCACCACTCCCCGCCAAGTCAAACCTGTGATCTCGAAGAGGCAGGAAAGCGATCCCGCAAGGTCTTCGGATCCCGTCATTCTCACGGTCCCGCTTTCCCCTTCAACGAGCCCATTTGGCTCTGCCACTCGCTCGCATTCCCGGTCCATCACCCGCACGCACGGGTTTTCAACCCTCTTGCGACCTTCATCCTCACCGCACCCTACCGTGCCTAGGAACCCAGAACCCACAACGGCGCAAACCAGCAAGAAAATTACCATAATATTCCATATGGCGTTTCCAGCTCCTGCGATGCCGCCCAGATTGGCGACCCCTCCCCAGCGGAAGCAGCGCGAAAGCGAACTTCCCGAGGAACGCAACTTCCCTTTCAGATTCCCCAGGCACGCAACCAGGGCGGCCCACCAGCCACCTTCCCGGGTCCCAGCAAGTTCCTTCCTCAACTGCGACTTTGCGCGGTGGAGCAGGCTCTCCACGGCTTTCTCGGTGAGCCCGAGGTCCGAGGCTATCTCCCGGTAGGACATCCCCTGGTACTCGCGCATGACGAGAGCGCGAGCATAATGCCGGGGAAGCCTCGACATCGCCGTCCTCACGTCATGGCAGACCTCGCTGGAAAGGTAGCATTCCTCCGGGTCGAGGATCTTGCAGCCCAGGTAGCCATGGTCACCATCGTACGCGCTGGGGACCTCCTCCTCCGTCCACAGCCTCACCCTCACCGTTCCGTTGTTCTTGCGGAAGTGGTCGATGAGGAGGTTCTGGGCCACGCGGTAGACGAGGTTGCGGGCGTAGCCATCCCCGTCTATATCTTTTCCGCTACGGAGCAACCGGAGAAAGACCTCCTGGGACAGGTCCTCCGCTGTTCCCTCGTCGAGCCCCTTTCTCACGAAGAAGCCGAAAAGCTGGTGGTGATAGTCGCGGTAGAGCTCTTCGATGCGCCGAACGCCGAGTGTCTTCACATCCCCCACGGCAATCCCCTCCCTTGCGTCAATCTTATGTCACCTGCTCGGCGTTCTAATTAAATATTAGTTTAAGCATACAAATAAAAGCAACCTATTCAACTGCATCTGTTCCCTTCACGGCTTCTGCGCGCACTACCAACCTCTTTCTGGCCGAGAACAAAGGGTGGCAGGCGATCATGGTAAGGACCACTCCCCCGGTCTTCTCCATGACCCATACCTCATCCGGATCGACTATCCTTTTCCATCTCACCAGGTAGGTATGCTTCGAACCCCCCCTCCCGGTGAGAACTACCGCATCGCCTTCAGACAATTCGTCAAGGCGGAAAAAAGGACGCGAGTAGGTGGTCCTATGCCCGGCGATCACGCAGTTCCCCTCCTCACCCGGATAGGCGGTGCCCATCAGGTGAGCTGGGCCCTTGTTGAGGTTCTCCCGGTCATCAACGTTGGCCATCTCCACGACGGGCGCCGAAAGCCCTATACGCGGTATCTCTATCCACCCCACCACATCGCCGGGCGACGCCGGGCCCGACGACGATCCCTGTCCTTCCCAATGCAAAGCCAGTTCCTTGGCGAACCCCTCCGCCTCCCGGTTCTGAGCGAAATAACGGACGAGTGCAAAGGCAAGAATGCCCGCCAGGCCAAGAAAGAGGATCTTTCGGAAAGCACCAATCGCGCGGACGATGATCCGCGCCGCCCGTGATCTCATCACTTTACCTGACCACCGTATCCTGGAACTCGTTATTCAATAGTTGAATACGTCCGTTGGCACCCTTTCCCTCGCCTTCGTGATTCGTGAATTACCCATGCCCTCTGCCCCATCTGTCCGACCTCCGTCGGGCGAAGCTCAATCCCATGAATCCGCGGTTCCGCTCCCGGAGAGCGTGGCTCCGATGCATTGCCCAACGATTCGGGACATAGCTCCCCCCGCAGTCCATGGCCTCTTGCCTGTTCCTCCCGTTTTCCCCTCGGGAACCTGGCGGCAAAGCGAGGCCAAGCCCATGGGACAGAGACGCGGGAAAGGATTCCGGAAAACGTATTTCATGTATTGAGAGGCTTGGGTTTCCTTGGACGCGGCATCAATCGGGAGGAACGCATGAACAACTTTTTTCGAAAACAGGTCGAAAATCTGGTCAGGTTCTACTTCCGCAGCAGTTACTGGAGCGGCATGCCCGAAGCCGACCCGGAAAGCCAATCCTCCTTCATCATCTGGTTTCTGCGCGCGGGAGCCCCGGAGTTTCGTTTTCTTTACTGGGCCTGCCTTCTCGGCCTGCATCTTCTCTCCCTGCTCCTCGAGGGCAAGACCTTCAACCGGCTCAGCGAGTCTCGGAAGGAAGAGCTCATGGACCGGTTGCTGTCAAGCCGCAATCCTCTTCTCCGCGGCATTCCAGTGCTCCTGAGCCTTCCCGTCCTCATCTCCTATTACCGGAGGGACGAGGTCAGGATACCCCTGGGTTTCGACCCCCAGAGCCTGAAGAGGGATGCGGAGCTCCATCCGGTAAGCAGGGGAAAGGAAGGGTCGCCAAAAGAGGAAATGGCCGGTGATGTGAGATGATCTACGGGCTCGAGGATGTGGATACACATGTCAGGCGCACCGCCGACGTGGTCATCGTGGGTTCGGGAGCCGGAGGCGGACCCGTGGCCCGGGAACTATCCGGCGCCGGATACTCCGTGGTTGTACTGGAAGAGGGGGCCTATTTCACCCGGGAGGACTTCAACCTGGACCCCGTTGATTCCCTGGTGAAAATGTACCGGGACGCCGGCCAGACCATGACCCTTGGAGTCCCCTCCATCCTTCTTCCTCTGGGGAGGACGGTGGGAGGCACCACGACCATCAATTCGGGCACCGCCCTGCGCATTCTCAAACCCATCCTGAGGAAATGGCAGGTGGTGCACGGACTGCGGGACCTCACCGAGGAGGAGTTAAACCTCATCTATGCGCACCTCGAGGAATACCTCTATGTAAAACGGGCGGACCCGGAGGTGGCGGGAAAGGTGGCTCAGACCTTCCTCCGGGGAGCGGAAAAGCTGGGGCTGTCCTCGGGATGGCTTCCCCGCAACGCCAAGGACTGTGAGGGATACGGGTCCTGTGTCTTCGGCTGCCCCAACGATTCCAAGCAGAGCGTCAACGTGACCTTCATCCCCGATGCCGTCGCCAACGGAGCGGACGTCTACACCTGTTGCCGTGTGGAGAGGATCAAAGTGGAGGACGGAAGGGCGGTGGGAGTAATAGGATCCTTCGTGGACCCCCTAACCGGAAAGCGCAAGAAAAACCGCGTGGACATCGATGCCCGGGTCGTGGTCCTGGCCGCGGGAGCCGTATATACGCCCTACCTCCTGCTGCGCCAGGGAATCTGCAACTCCAGCGGGCAGGTGGGAAAGAACCTCGAGATCCACCCCGCGGTGCAGACGGTGGCCCTCTTCGACGAGATCATGGGGCCGCCCAAGGGAATACCTCAATCCTCGTACGTCGATGAGTTCAAGGACGAAGGGATCGTGCTGGAGGGCGGCACCGTCCCGCCGGAGATCCACGCCCTGGCCCTGCCCTTCGCCGGGAAAAAGCATTTCAAACTGATGAGCGAATACCCGCGGATGGGTATCTTCGGCGGAATGGTCTCGGACACAGATTCATGGGGAAGGGTCGCCGACCTGCCTCGCGCCGGAGGGCGCCCTACCATGCTCTACATGCTGCGGGGAAAGGACGTGGAGAAGGCCAAATTCGCCGTTCAGATCATGACCGAGATATGGTTCGCCGCCGGAGCCCGCAAGGTCATCACCCCCATCGCCGGACATTATGAGATACGCGGGGCAAAAGACCTGAAACGGTTGGAGAAAAGCAGGGTCGAGGCCCGCGATTTCTACGCCATGACCGCCTACCACCCCCTCGGCACTTGCAGGATGGGGGATGATCCCGAATGGTCGGTGGTCAGGCCCACAGGCGAGAGCTGGGATGTGGAAAACCTTTACGTCTGCGACGGCAGCGTACTGCCCTCATCCCCAGGCGTGAACCCTCAACTGACCATTATGGCCCTGGCCCTGCGCACCGCAGGATTCATCGACGACAAGTTGTCCGGGAGCGAGCCGAGCGCTTTAAAATCCGATAACCGGCGAGAATCGGAGGCGTAGAAAGGCGTGCTTACAGGCCGCCGCACGTCTCGAGACATCTCGAATCCGGCACAGAAAGGCGGCGACATGAAGGCAGAGAAGGACGATTCGGGCTGCAGATCTCTTTGCAGGCAGGGATGCACAGCTTGCATCTTCCTCAGTTGCTGTTTCCACCCTTACTTCAAGGAGGTGCTCCTCCTATTGGGAAAACGGTAGAAGGACCGCTTTGCGAGTGGTGCAGAGAGGGGGGATGAAGGATGGCTTACGTCTACGGGACCGATGAGTGGGAGAAGGCCTACCTCGCGGAGGTTGAAAGGCGGAAGACCACGGAGAGTAAGCCTTACATCGTGGCCACGCCGGAGTGGACGGCGGAATTCGAGAGCCTGGTGCAGCAGGACGGGGATTACCGGGAATTCGCCAAGGAGTGGGAGGGAAGCGTGGCCCTCCAGATCAACGCCGAACCGGAGGCCGGCCTGGACGAGGACATCTACATCCTCATGGACCTTTGGCACGGGGATTGCCGGTCCATAAGGATAGTCCCCCGCGCGGCGGCTGAAAAGGCAGATTACCAGATAACCGGTGACTACGCGAAATGGAAATCGGTACTGGCCAAGGAACTGGACGTGGTCAAGGCCATAATGCAGGGGAAGCTGAGGCTGCGCGGCGACCTCCCGACCATAGTGCGCAATGTGAAGGCGGCGACCAGGCTGGTGGACCTTGCGGGCATGGTGGAAGGGAGGTTCCCCGACGAGATGCCGCCGGAGGAAAAGGAGTCATTCCGCGCCTGGGTCAATGAGATGCGCAAGCAATTCGGGGTATGAGAAAAGCGGAGGAGCAAGAAGTCGCGATTTAACCGTGGGCGTACACGGCCAATGTTTGACCAGTTCAACCGTAAGTGCAACCGTCTCGCTCACGGCATGAAGTCTTTGGGCGTGAAGAAGGAAGACCGGGTGGCTATCCTGGGCTTCAATTCCATCGAGTGGATGGAAGTCTATTTCGCCGCCTCCAAGATAGGGGCGGTACCCACCAACGTCAACCCACGTTTTGTGCTCGACGAGGTGCGCTACATACTGGAAGACTCTGACGCCGTCGTCGCCTTTGTGGAGGAGCCATACGCCGAGATCATCGCCGAGACTTGGCCGAGACTTCCCATGCTCAAGAACATTGTTGTCTATGGCGTCGGCAAGCCGCCCGAAAAAGTGCCTGATGGCATGCTGGCCTTCGAGGAGATCTTGTCGGATGACGAATCCAACCCCAAGATAAAAGTCTATAACTTAGGTGCTATAGCCGCCACAACCGTCTTCCTTCCCACCCCTCACCCGTTTATAGCACGAGAGTTTTGGGAGACC
>NZ_MU158681.1:15625-17408 GCF_015711935.1 Candidatus Solincola tengchongensis | reverse complement strand
GCACACGTTGTCCGCCGTCCCGGGCCGGATGATAAACTCTTCCTTGTAGATCGGGAGGGTGGTGGAGGTGGGAGATGGGTCTATCTCCAGGTGAAGCGGAAAGGGATCTCGTACGGATGTTGCGTGACCTCGCAAGGAATGCGACTCAAACGCTCGGAAATCTCGTGGACGCGGTGAGCCGGGGCAGGGAACCGGAAGGGCTGCTCGGAGACATCAAGGCTCTCTTCAGCGAGGGCGGGACGCTTCGGGGAGCCGCCGACCTGAGACAGGCGGTTCGGGTCCTCCTGGTGAAGCCCGGGGTGCAGGCCCTGCTCCTCTACAGGCTCTACCGCTGGCTGCACGTGCGCGGCTTGAGGCTCCTTCCGGAGATACTGGCCCGCCTGAACTACTTCCTGACCGGAGCGGAGATAGACCCCGGCGCGGAGATCGGCCCCGGATGCCGTATCTGGCACACTGCGGGTGTGACCATCGGGCGGGGAGTGAAGATAGGCCGGGATGTATGGATACTGCACAACGTGACCCTCGGCGGCCGGGGCGCTTCCCCCTTCGACCCCGGCGAGGAGGGGTACCCCCGCGTGGGGGACGGAGCCATCCTCTACACCGGGGTCACGGTGCTCGGGAATGTGGAGATCGGGCCGGGGGCGGTCATCGGCGCCCATTCCTTGGTCCTGGACGACGTTCCCGCCGGTTCCCTGGCCTACGGCGTCCCGGCCAAGGTGGTGAAAAGGCCGGGAAGGCATTGAAGGGCGGGCCGGTCCTCAAGGCGCCTTCGCGTCCGAACAGCGGCGTAACGGCGCACGGCGTCTCTCTCCGCTGCAGGATCCCTCGAGACCCGGGCACCAGGTCTTCCGGTTAAGAGCGCTTCTGACGTGGTAATCGTAGTGGCGCTACAGGCCTTTATGAGACTCGGGCGCCCGGTCTGCCCACTCGCTTCATGGGAGCAAATCGGGTTCCTCATGATCCTCGGGACTCGCCGTGGAAGGGCGCAGCGCCCGCTTTGACCCTCCTCTTCAGCTCCGCGGTGACCTGGTGCGCGGCGCGCTGCGGCTCCGGCAGCCTGGTACCGCGGAGGCAGGATAGGACCATGGAGATGGCGCTGGAAAGGTCAACCATATGCCCTACCGAGATGTACAGCGGCTTTACGCCGGCCCGCGTGCGCAGGACGGCTCCCACCGTCCTCCCCTCATAAACCAGGGGGGTCCAGTCCCCCACCTCGTTCCCGGGCTCCTCTGCCTCTCCCAGGAGGCGGGACTTGGCGCAACCTATGGTGGGGAGGCCGGTGATCACGCCGAGGTGGGAGGCCAGGCCGCAGCCCCTCGGGTGGGCTACTCCCTGTCCGTCCACGAAAACCAGGTCCGGGACCGAACCCAGCCTCTCCAGGGCGGGGAGCAGGGCCGGCAGCTCGCGGAAGGATAGCAGGCCGGGCACGTAGGGAAAATCCACCTCCACGCAGGAGGTCCCCACCTCCAGGAGCTCCAGCCCCGGGTAGGTCATGAGCACCACCGCTCCCAGGGCCAGCCTCCTCTCGCGAAGGTAGGAGATGTCCGCCCCGGCGACCAGGCGCACCTTTGCCGGGTCCAGGGGGACGTCGCAACGGACTTTCTCCCGCAGCCGTTCCTGGATTGCGCGCGCCTCGGCGACGCTCACCTTCAAGGGGTGACGCGAGCAAAATCGCCTTTCATCTTTCTTCGGGGAACTCGTCATTCTTTTCACCCCGCCGACCACCCGAGCGAGCAAAGGAACGGGGCATCCCTCTCCTTCTGGACGCGGTTCGCGCAGTTAC
>NZ_MU158681.1:0-15320 GCF_015711935.1 Candidatus Solincola tengchongensis | reverse complement strand
TCGGGCCCCGCACCGATTTCTCGGATTTACCGGTTTCTCACCCTTCTCCCTCCTCCCCCAACAGGCATCCGAATTTCCATTAACGGACAAGGGGGCTTTCAGAATCCGAGGATGGCTTCAAGCTCACTTTTAAAGTCTCCAAGCCCTCTTCCTGGATTTGTGTATTCCCCGGATGCCGGGGCTGCGGAAAGCTCCTTCCCCCCGAGCTCGATCTGCGCTCACCTCGGAACGCGGCAGGGATACCGTGCGCCCCGGGTTCTATTCCTGGTCGTGGCGGGGGTTTTTCCTCACCACCTTCATGGCGTTGGTGACCGCCACGGTGACGTCGGCCTTGAACTGGCTCTCCAGCTCGTTGACCTTGGTGTAGACATAACCCTTGTCGGTGACCACGTATTTGGGGGGCAGATGGTTGAGGGCCAGAGCCTTGATGTCCATCCTGCATCGCTCGCATTTACAGACGTCGTCCCGGCGGGAAAGTATTTCCTCCAGGGTCGTATCGACGACCTCCTCCATATAGTTCTTAAAGAGCACCTTGGAACCTCCTTGCCGATCTTCCTTTAGATGATAGTATAACGCTTTTTCGGGCAGTGGCTCGAACTCCTTCAACCGTAAGGCGCGATCTCGGTAGAGGAGCCCTTCCCTGAAGGGGACGGCGCAGGCGAGCAGGGCTTGCGCCTTGCTGAAGGGAGAGCGTCTCTCCTCCACCGCCGGCCGCGAAAGGCAGGGCTGCCTCCGCCCCGTCCGCCCGACCCCGATTTCCGACCTCCATTGGACTACCGCCATGTTCATGCTCCGGCCTTCTAGCGGAAGCCCCCTGCGGTCGAAACGCGCATCGCCGGTTGCGCGGCACAAGCGGTGCCGGCTCAGTTCGTCCGACCCGGTTTGCAGGCCTCGACCTCGAGGCGGTAACTGGGAATATGTACCATGCCCTCCGCGTCGGGAGGGCACTCCTCGAGGTAGCGGTCCACCATCCGGTATATGAACTCCTCCCTCTCCTCCTCCGGGATACGGAGGGTGAAAGGAAGCCATGTGGTGCGTATATGCCCGGCCAGTCCCTCCCGGCCTCGAAAAGCGATGGGTCTTTTCACCAACTCAACCCGCACGGGCCGCAAACCGGCCTCCGAAAGCCAGGCCCGGTATTCCTCCGGATCGTGAAACCCGAACCCTCCCGACCAACGGGAGAAATACCCCCTCCACCTCCTGCTCATGATGAGTTCCATCAGTATCGCCTCCAACCTCCCCAGCTCCCCTCTCCCCCTCATGCGGAGGTATGCCCTTCCGCCCGGTCGAAGGCTGCGCTCGATGCGGGAGAGGACCGGCCTGTGGTCGGGGATCCAGTGCAGGCAGGCGTTGCGTCGCGAGGGCTCCAAAAGACGCTCATAATACCACGGTTAGAACGGACCCGAAGCCGGCTAGCCGAGACGGCCAGCTACCCCTTCGACAAAAGCCCATAACGCAGCGGGTCAAACCGGTATGGACGGTAATATGTGAAACCGGACGGACAATGTCCTGGACACTCCCCAAGCAATTGACAGGTTTAAGGAGCTCTCGACATGCAGCGGAAGAGACCTTCCCGACGCCCTGATGCAGACCAAACTCATGGGAAGTACGCTCTTTCGACGGAAATGTGACGAACATGGAGAAGAAGTTCTCCGGTCGAGGGGCGGACCCCGCTCCCCTCCGAAAAGGGATTTTTTAAGGAGAACGCCGTCTCGTTTCGTCAGACACTCCAGGGACCGAAAAGGTCAAGAAGTCGCTCCGCATCCTGGCAAAGCAATCAAAGTCGAAGGAACAAGGGGGTGATCTTTGCTGGACGAAATCATAACAACTCCGGCGTCGGAGGCGAAGGCGACAGAAGACTTGGGGGGATGATAACCCGGCTGTTGATGGCGCGCCTGTCTTATGGTGACCGTAAATGTTATAATTTCTTCTCGCGCGCGAGGACCATTCCTGCTCCCGGACGGGCCGGGAGCCGCTTAGACCGGAGGAGGTGATCATGCGCGAGTACGAACTCATGTACATCGCCCGCCCCAACCTGGAGACCGCCCAGTACGAGGCGCTCCAGGAGCGGGTGACCGGCCTCATCGCCCGGGACGGAGGAGAGCTCACCGGGATGGAGGTGTGGGGCAAGAGGAAGCTGGCCTACCCCATCAAACACGAGACGGACGGCTACTACGTCATCCTCACCTTCAAAGGCGGTGAGGCTCTGGTGCAGGAGCTCAACCGGGTGCTGTACATCACCGACGAGATCCTCAGGCACAAGATCTTCCGCCTGGACGTGCGCAAGTAGTCGCCGGCGGGACTTGTCACTGCCTCGTCCTACAATCACCTTGTCCGTCGGGAAAGTACGGCAAGGAGGAGATCATGGCCGGATTGAACAGCGTGGTGTTGATAGGGAACCTGACCCGCGACCCCGAGCTGAGATACACGCCCAGCGGGGTACCGGTATGCACCCTACGCCTGGCCGTGAGCCGCAACTTCCCCAACCAGCAGGGCGAGGTGGAGGCGGACTACTTCAACGTCATCGTCTGGCGGAACCAGGCGGAGAAGTGCGCCGAGTACCTCACCAAGGGGCGCCAGGTGGCGGTCACCGGAAGGCTGCAGAGCCGCAGCTGGGAGGGCGCGGACGGCCAGAAGAGGTCGACCATCGAGATAGTGGCCGACCGCGTGGTCTTCCTCGGACGCAGGGACCGCGCCGACGACATGGTCGCCGACCTCACCGAGGTGAGCCTCTCCGAGGACAGCGACCTGGATGCCGACCTGGAGCCCAGGGTGGAGGACGAGGTGGTCTTCTGATCCGCGAGGATCTCCCGAGGCACTGAAAAAGCGTCGCGGATGGAGTAGAATAACACACGAAAAATCTCATCGGGAGGAGTGGAATGAGTTCCAATCAGAGCAAGAAATCGTCCTCCAAGGACAAGAAGGCCAAGGAGGGCTACGGCCGCAAACAGCGCAAGAAGGTCTGCTACTTCTGCTCGGAGAAGGTGGATTACATCGATTACAAGGACACGAACCTCCTCAAGAAGTTCCTCTCCGAGAAGGGCAAGATACGCCCCCGGCGGGTGACGGGCAACTGCGCCCAGCACCAGAAGCGCCTGGCTCTGGCCATCAAGAACGCCAGGGAGATGGCCCTCATCCCCTACACCTCGCGCCAGGGGGAGATAAAATAGTAGCCACAGCAGGGAGATGCCTTCCCATGCCTTTGATGAGCGGCCGCATGTGCCGCCCTGGATAACGGAGGCCGTGATACATAGGAAGTCGAGGAGCAGCCTTGAAAGTCATTCTCATCGCCGACGTCGAAGGTCTGGGTAGCCGCGGGGAGACCGTGGAGGTCAAGGACGGCTACGCCAACAACTACCTCATCCCCAAGGGCCTTGCCGTCCGCCGCACCAAGGGCAAGGCCAGAGAGGCGGAGCAGCTGGCCAAGGAGAAGATGGCCAAGGCCGACCGGGAGCTACGCCGGGCGGAAGAGGCCGCCCAGCTCATCTCCGGGAGGACCTTCGAGGTTACGGCCAAGGCCGGGGAGGAGGGAAAGCTCTTCGGGACCATAACTCCCAAGGACATCGCGGAGCTGATCAAAAAGGACCTCGACCTGGAGATCGACCGCAAGAAGATTCACCTGGACGAACATATCAAGAGCCTGGGTTTCCACGAGGCCCGCGTCAAGCTGCATCCCCAGGTGGAAGCCATAATACACCTCAAGGTCGTGCCGGAGTGAGCCGGCTACCGTTCCTCTCGACGCGAGGAGCGGATGGGGGAAAGGGGATGTCATGAGCACGGTTGTGCAGGCCTTCGACCGACACGATCAGCTTCCCCCGCACAGCCTGGAGGCCGAGCAATCGGTGCTCGGGTCCATGCTCCTTTCAGCGGATGCCGTCATGGAGGTATCCGAGATACTGGACCCGGAGGACTTCTACAAGGAAGCCCACGCCATCATCTACCGGGCCGCGCTCCAGCTCTTCGCCTCCGGGGAACCGGTGGACCCCGTGACCCTGTCCGAGGCCCTGCGCGCCCAGGGGAACCTGGAGAGGGTGGGCGATCGCCCCTACATCATGAACCTCATGTCCACCGTGCCCACTCCGGCCAACGCCAGATACTACGCGGAGGTGGTTTCCAAGCTGGCCGTGTACCGGCGCCTCATCGAGGCCGCGGGGAAGGTCGCCGCCGTGGGATACCGCGCCCCGGAGGACCTGGTGGAGGCCCTGGACGAGGCGGAGGACATCATCTTCAACGTCGCCCAGCGACGCAGGCGGGAGAACATCAAGCCTATGAAAGAGCTCATGGAGGCCACCTTCGAGGACCTGGAGCAGATCGCCGAGGGCCGAAAACAGACCGGTATTCCCACCGGCTTCACCGACCTGGATGAGCTCACCCAGGGACTGCAGCCCTCGGACCTCATCGTCATCGCCGCCCGCCCCTCCATGGGCAAGACCTCCCTGGCCCTTAACATCGCCGACCATGTGGCGGTTGAGGAGGGGATACCGGTGGCCATCTTCAGCCTGGAGATGAGCGCCCAGGAGGTGGCCAGGCGCATGCTCTGCTCGCGTGCCCGCGTGAACAGCCAGAAGCTGAAATCCAGCTTCCAGGACGACGAGATCTGGGAGCGCCTCTCGGAGGCCGCCGGGGACCTCGCCTCGGCCTCCATCTTCATAGACGACAGCGCGGACATCGGGATCATGGAGCTGCGCTCCAAGCTGCGCCGGCTGAAGTCCCAGCACGACATAGGCCTGGTGATCATCGATTACATCCAGCTCATGAGCTCCGACCGGCGGCTGGAGAACCGGGTGCAGGAGATTGCCGCCATATCCAGAGGCCTGAAGGTCATCGGCAGGGACTTCAACATCCCGGTCATCGCCGTCTCGCAGCTCTCACGCGAGCCCGAGAAGCACAACCGAGAGCCCATCCTCTCCGACCTCCGGGAATCGGGAGCCATAGAGCAGGACGCAGACCTTATAATCTTCATCCACCGCAAGGAGGTCTACGACCCGGACAACGACGAGTACAAGGGGAGGGCGGACGTGAAGGTGGCCAAACACCGCAACGGCCCCATCGGTCCGGTGAGGCTGACCTTCCAGGCCCAGTACGCGCGATTCCTCAACTACAGCCCGCGCCGCGGAGAATGACCGGACCAAGCGAGTTTTTTCTGTGCCTCATCCGGGGAGCGTGAATATCGCAAAGATTCCTTCCCATAATCCGCCGCTACGGTTCTCACATCCTCGCGCGGTTGACGCTTCCCGACGACAATCTCCGAAACCCACTCCTTGCCTCTCTTTACCGGGGTCGATGCAATGCAAACCCGGCAATCAGCGCGATCGATGCCGGGGGTCACGCCTTTTCGCTCCTACCCATCTTGATCCTCACACGAGGCTTTAAGCGGCGCACCCATATGTAATTTCTTTCCTTGTCTCAGGCTCCCGATCCGCTTCAGACCGGAAAGCACAGGCATGGACCAAGAGGAAAAGAGGAAGGTGCCGGCCGTCCGAAAGCGCTTGCCAACCACCGGGCGAAGCTCGATCATCGCCGATCGGCGACGCCGTCACATGAGGGACCTGATCCTCACACGCACAATGCGGGAGGAATTCCGTTCACTCCCGTTGCCCGCCCCCCAGGACCTCCCTGGCCAGGTCGATGTCCAGTGGGAGTAGGCCGCCCTCCTCAAGGTACAGCGACAACGCTCCCTGCGGGCAGTTCTCCACGCAGAGCTCACACCCGTAACAGCTCTCCGCGCGATAGACGCGCTCTCCGTCCCTCATCTCCACGGCGCCGAAATTGCAGACCTCCGCACATCTCCCGCACAGGCGGCATTTCTCCGCCTCATGCCTGACTTTGTACCCGGAAGGCGCGTACTGCGAGAGGCTCTCCGCTCCCTTTATCTTCCTGGTGAGCGCCGTAGCCCGCATACTCACGCAGCAGCGCGGGCAGCAGTTGCAGATGACCCCCATGCTCCCGCCGGTAGCCACCTTGAAGAAGGCCTGGTTGATATGCCCCTTGCGCCGGTGCTCGTCGATGATGGCCAGGGCCTCCTCCCGGGTTATGCGACGCACGTGATACTTCTGACAATGCTCCAGCCAGAAATCCACCAGCGGGCGGCCCACGGCGATGCAGGAGGCCACCGGCTGGCAGGGGTCGTCCAGTTCCAGCTTGCAGGGGCAGTCCATCACCGCCAGATGTGTCGGCTCGCGGAGGATTATCTTGTTGGCGTACTTGAAGGGGATGATGCGCTTGCTGGTGTCCGGTCCCAGCATCACCGTTTCCTCCAGGCTGAGTATCTTGTTGAGGTCTCTGCGGGAGAGCACCTTGGCGTGATAGCGCTCGAATATGAACTTGGGTATGTGTTTGGTGGCCTCCAGGCGGGAGAACAAAGCCACCACCGCCTTGGTGAGATAGAGGGCTCCCTTCACGTAAAGGTCGTAGAAGACGAAATAGAGGTAGTTGTGCACGGCGCGGTCCACACGCCACCCATGCAACTTGAAAATCCTCTTGGTCGATTCCTTCATCCTCCATCCCTCCCCTCATCCTGGCTCATCAATAGTCATGATGTCTTGCCTAAGTTCCTGAGCCTTCCCGGCCAATCCGTGATTGGGGATGGCCTGCGGCTCGTTTCTGGCCCGATTCTTTTGCCCGCAATGGAGCCGCTTTTCGCCGACCGGACTGCCAGGACGCTCTTCCCATCGCCTCGCTTTCCAGGCCGTCCCTCGATACCGGCCTCCCTTAAGCGGTCTGGGATTGGATCCCGCAAGGAAACCACCGCGCCTTCGGGCCGGCTGACGTGTTCGAGCCCGCATCGTCAATCTCGTCGGACATGCTTCCTACACCGGCAATCCTTCCTCCCTGACCCACTCCGCGAAGGGACGTGCGGGGGGAAGGCGGAGCTCCCCCGGTTCTAGGTCCTCACGGATGGGATAAGCGCCGAAGCGGCGGACGGCTTCCACCAGGGCGCGCACGTTTTCAACCGGGCTTTCCACCGGCACCAGGTTCACAAGGAGGACGAACCTCCCTTTTCCCGCCCCTTCTCTAAGGATGGCACAGACCCTATCCGTTATGTGTTCCGGGCGAATCGTCTCGATAAGTTCGGGCCGGAAGTTGAGCATGAGACATACCTTGTTGCTATCGGCGTAACGGCGAAAAAAGGGGATCCCCACCGCCTCGTAATCCTCGTTCCACACCAGGAGGAAGAGGGGCCGAAGGGAAGGGAAGGGGTTGCCCTGGAGAATCATGCGCATCTTGATCTCCAGGACCTCAAGCGGGTCGCGCACCGAACCCTCTCCCCAGCTCCCGGTGTCCAGGACGGTACGCAGGGGCGAGGAGGTGGCACGGATGACCTTTTCCACATAGGGGAGGCAGAACTCCCTCACCATCTCCGTGGTCATGTTGGGCTGTGAGGCCCAAGCGTCGGACATGACCACCAGGGACGTGTTGGTGACCTCCGCCATCTTGTGTATCCAGGGCACGACCACCTCCATGCTCAGGAATTCCATGATCCGGTGGACGAAGTCCGGGTTGCGGCGCATGTCGCGGATGATGTTCACGTAACCCCGGATAAGCACGGCCATGGTGAAGGGAGAACAGGCATATACCATGGGCGGGACACGCATTATCTCCATGTACCTCTTGTAGGCCTCCAGGACGAAAGGCATGCGACCGTCCTTGCCGGGCACGGGGGGCCTCAGGCGCCGGAAATCGGTCTCGCTCCCGATCAACGGGTGAGCGGAGTCCACGTCGGGCTCGCTGCCCTCCCGCCATATGAGCTTCTGGCCGAGGGCCTCCAGCTCTATATTGTAGAAATCGAACACCGGAGACCAGAAGTCGAAACCGAAATAAGAGGCCATGTTCCACGAGGCATGGATGAAAGGTTGGGCCCGGGTGAAGAAGATCCGCGCCGGTATGCCGTGCATGGCCATGGCGTAGGTATAGGGCTGGACGATGAGCGGCACGCGGTCGGGAGTCCCATATATCCCGGCGATGACGCGCTGGTAGCCGTCGAGACCTCCCATGTGCAGCCCCCGGGAATAGAGGACCGCTTTACCCAGCTTGGCCGCGTTGCCCATGAGCATCCCAATCTTTTCGAAGGAGGCCATTCAACCCACCCCCAGGATCGAGTCCATCAACCTCACGGCCGCCGCTGCATCCTTTGCGTAGCCGTCGGCGTCGATGACCGCCGCGTAATACGCGGTAACAGCCGCCCCTCCCACCACCACCTTCACCCGTTCCCGCACCCCGGCTTGGACGAGGAGGTCGATGACCTCCTTCATTCCCCGCATGGTCGTGGTCATGTAGGCTCCAAGACCGAGGATGTCTGCCTCTCGTGACCGTACCTCCTCCACGAACCGAGCGTGGGGAACGTCCACGCCCAAGTCGACCACCTCGTAGGCGGCGCAGCGCAGGAAGGCCGCCACGATGTTCTTGCCCAGGTCATGCGCATCCCCCTCCACGGACCCTATGACCACCAAACCTTTTCGGGGTGTTTCCCCGGGCTCGAGGAGAGGCTCCACTCTCTCCATGACCACCTTGAAGGCCTCGGTGGCCAGGATGACGTCAGGCAGGAAGAACTCGCCATCCTCCCATAACCTTCCCGCCTCATGGATAGCGGCCACCGCCCCCATCTCCAGGATCTCAACGGGAGACACTCCCTCCTCGAGGGCCCGCACGGTGAGCTCCTCGGCCCTCAATTCGTCCCCCTCCAGGACGGCGGACATCAAGTCTCGAACCGAACCCATTTCCTGCCTCCCCGCCTTTACCTGCTAAGCATCGCCAGCCTGAGAATCAAACGTCTGCCGCAGGGGATAGACTGATTCGCCGTTTTCCGAAGCCCGATTCCACCTCTAACCGCGCGGACTCCGCAGGTATTGATCGCGCCACAGAGCCTCTCATCCCCTTACCGTCCGTCAGGAGCGCGGTTCCTCGCCTGCCGAGAGATGTTCCTATTCTCGCCCGTCCGGGCGTCCTCGTTCAAGCCTTTCGGCCTCTTCCATCCTTTTAAGCAATCCTCCGGACAGGGACGGCACCTTGAAATGTGCCGGTCTCGCTCCCGACCAAGGCCGAGAACATGGCCCAAGGCCAGCTGACAAGGGTGGGACATGAAAGGTGGGCGTTTATCTTCCGATTAAGATTGAAAACATGGTGTTGAAAATCAACCGACATGGTCGGCACATGAAAGGAGGGGTTCTCACGGTTGGAAATCCATGTTGCGAGCCTTCCGGGATGAAAAGTTCCTGAAAACAGCGCCACGGAGGCCATGCCGTCGGAGCGGGTCCTGCAGGGTCGAAAGAGGCCTGCGTTTCACTCCGTCATTTCGTCAGGCCAGAAAGCTCACCGGATGAAAGGCTATTTCTTCTCTCGATCTGAGAGACACGGCACACCATCCGGTCCGAGGAAAGAGCCTTTGAGTTCGGTATGAAGACAGGTGCTGTATCGTTTCGGTAGACGCTTTTTAGGTTGAAATGTGTCGAGAGGCCAACCCGTCATCCTTACAAAACAAGCAAATCAACAGAATTAAAAGGTCATCTTTCTTGGCGAATGAAATCCTTTTACGTCCGGCGGAAGGAACGAAGGGGGAGGAGATAGAGGAAAGGGTTACCAGACTTGTCCTCGAGCTGGGACGGGCCATACTCAAGGCCTCGCCCGTGGAAAGAAGAGGAATGTCGTGGTAAGCTCCTTTAGAAGAAGCCCTGCAGTGAGGAATGCGACCATCGGGGCACAGGTCTGGAGGTTTCTCGAAAGGCAGAACGGGCAATCCCTGGGGTGGACGATTGACCGGTCTATTGGGAAGGGCGATACCAAGAATACATAGTTACCAACAATTTCCATAAATGAGCGGAATCGTGATTGAGGGCGAGTTTATGATGTGAGCATCTCCGGTGAGATACGAAGCCCTACCATGGGAATATCCCGGAATCGCTCCTTGGCGAGGATATGCTTTTCGAGATCCTCCCGCGGAGCGAATCCGGCGTTCGTGCCGTGCGGGCGAGACAAACGGGCTCAAGCGGAGAGCCGGCCCAGGAATCGACCTTTAGGTCGGAATAGGAGGATCGTCAAAAGTTCCGTGTATATCAACCAATCATTTAACAATCTTTAACGTCGGCCACGGTGCCGGAATAGGAGGATTTTTAAAGCTCCAGGCGTATCAAGGTGAATGGAGCAACCCGCTCCGGGATCATGTTGAACTGTCGCCACGCTGAGCCACGGGAAGCAGAACCAGCGAGCATGAACGGAGCCGCCCCAATGATTGAGAACGCCTCCAAAAGGGAACGCAAGAAGACCGAAAACCGTCAGGCCATCCTGCGAACCGCCGAGGAACTCTTCTCCGGGAAGGGTTACCGGGAAACCACCATGCAGGAAATCGCGGAGAGGGCCGGGGTAGCCAAGGGGACCCTCTACCTCTACTTCCGCAGCAAGGAGGAACTCTACCTCACGGTGTGCGTGCGGGGCGTCTCCGGCTTCGGGGAAAACCTGGAAAAAGCGCGCGCCGCGGCCAAGGGGGTGGAGGAGAAGATCAGGGCCGTGTACCTGGCCTATATAAGACATTCGCTCAAGCAACCTTCCGTCTTCCGCGTGCTGCGAGACACGTTCCTCGAGCAGGTACGGAAGAACCTCTCCCCGGCCACGGTGAAGGAGGTCTCGTCGATAATCGGCGATTGGCTGAAAAACGAGAGCGAGCTGGTCAGGGACGGCATCGAACAGGGCCTCTTTGACCCGGGCCTCGACCCCTACCACTTCAGTATCCTGGCCTGGAGGACGGCCACCGGCCTGGTGGAGCTGGCGCTCCTCCAGGACCCCATAGTCATCGAGAGAGCGGGCCTGGAGAATCTCTTCGAGGCGTCCATAGACATCCTCCTGCGGGGAATAAAGCGGCTTCCGGAACAGCCGGGCAACATGTGAGACCGAAGGGCCGTCATCCTCGCACCGCCCCATATTCCCTTCCAAATCCTCACCGAAATCCTAAGAACCCCTATCCGCCTTCTCCACTCCCCCTCCTGCAGCCCGGTTTAAAGTCGAGTGGGTTGGATAAATAAAAACATAAAAGGCACATCGATATAAGGTGGCAACGGTACTCCGGAGAGGTCTCCAACATAGAATCGCTCTCAAGAAAACGCAAATCGTTCGCGGACCAGAAAGACGGTCGAGCGAACCCAGAGGTTGACAAAAAATGACCGCGGTCATATCATACAAATATCGGTTAAAAGTCCGGCTTCATTCCAGGGGAGGGAGTAATCGCCAACACCGGAAGCTGCTCATGCGGAGAAAAGTCTTCATGCCCTTACCATCTCCAGCAGCGTGAAGGCGAGACAAGGTCATTCAAAACACCCACACGCGGTGAGGTGTGCATACCGGACACGAAAGGCATCGGAAGGCGGCAAAACGAGCAGCCCGAAGAACGCAGCGACTTATAAGAGCCGGGGCCATTTCCGCGTGGCGATTACCGTGTCTCCGGGGCACGAGTACCGGGTGCGGAAAGATAAGAGCGTGGAGCACATGAGATGGAGGTACGCCGCGGGGTCTTGCATAAGGGGCTCCGGCGGCGGGGACCGGATTGGATGAGGCACCGTAAGATGGTATTTTATTCCATTCAGCAACTACGCATCCGCGGGGAGAAACGGGGGTCTTGAACAAGGCGCTCGTCGAGAGGTGAAACAAAGAGCCGCAAGGCGGGTCTTTGGGACGAGGGAGCGGACGAAGGAGGCACGGATGAGGACCATCGACGACTTCACGCGACCGTTGGAATACGTATCCCCCATGGACGGTCTCCTGGGCTCCATCTTCCGTGACTGGGTGGAGAAGGAGGTAATACCTTACCGGCGCCAGTTCGACGAGGATTACCGCGAGCATCACCTAATCCACCCGCCCTTTAAGAAACTCCTCGGCGAGTACGGCCTGCAGCGCATGATCTTCCCCGAGGACCTTGGCGGATGGGGTATGGGCCGTTCCCACTACATGTGTACCGCCGCCTTCCGCATGTTCGAGGAGATAGCCCGCGCCGACACGGGGATGGCCCTGGCCTTCGGGGCCCTCTTCTGGCCCTTCCTGTTCATCGCCCTTGAGCCTCACGAGAACCGGCGCCTCCTCGAGGAGTTCGCCCCCATGTTCTGCCAGACCACGGAACCGGTCTTCGCCGCCCTTTGCATGACCGAGCCACAAGGAGGCTCGGACATCGAGAACATCGAGATCGTCAGGGGCAGCACCATCCGCACCACAGCCGTGCTGGACGGCGACGAGTGGGTCATCAACGGCCACAAGCTGTGGCCTTCCAACACCGGCGGCCTGGCCAGGCTCATGGCCGTGGTCTGTACAACCAACCCGGGATCCGACGATCCCCGGGACATCGCCGTCATCTACGTGACTTCGGACACGCCCGGGGTGACCCAAGGCCCTCCCTACGAGAAGGCGGGGATGGCCGCGGATATGAACTCCGACGTGTGGTTCGAGAACGTCCGCGTACCCTCCTGGTACCGGGCATGCGGACCCGGGGACGACGCCAAGTACTTCGGGGAGATCATGTCCACCGGCAACATGGGCATCATCGCCTGGATCTCCGGGGCCATGATGAACATCTACGAGCGGCTCACGGAGTTCGTAAACCGCAAGAAATACCGCGGCCTGCCCTTAAAGGAGAACGACGCCGTAGCCGGAATCCTGGCCGACTTCGCCGCCAACATCGAGGCCATCCGCATCGTGGGCTACCAGTGCGCGCGCATGTGCGACCGCCACGACCTCTACGGCCCCCTGTGGGACCCCGGGTTGGTGGCCAAGATGCGCGCCCAGCGCTACCTGGCCATGGACCGCTTCATCGAGGTCACGGGCCGGGTGATGAACCTCATGGAATGCTTCGGGACCGACCGTGAATGGGACGTGGAGAAACACTGGCGTGACCTGAAGATCCTCCAGCTGGTGGAGGGATCCAAGCAGCTCTGCCAGATCGAGACGGCACGCTGGTTTTATGAATGCCAGACTCTTTGACGCAGCGGAAAGCCTAATGGAGGGCCCGTTTAAAGGGGCTTGCGGACGAGGAGTTTATAAAGCCGGTAGAGGTCACGTGATCCGCGAGCATGTTTGCGGGGTGAAGGAAATTCGGTGAAGGGACTTCAGCGCCTGGTTCCTGGGTCTTGTGATCGGCGAGCGCGTCAGCGGGGTGCAAGGAGGGGTGCGGGGAGCAAATGGAAGAAGAGCATCATCGTGGGTGGGGTGACGAGGTTCCCGTTCCCGAAGACGGTCCCTTCTTCGTGGACGGGTAGGAGATGAGGAAACGGACGGTCCGGCAAGAAGCCTTAAGCCGTGCAGGCATCGAGAGACTGCGGAAAGGGGGTGCTCATGAACGATCTGGAACTTTTTCCCTACCCGAAGAACCGCCTCCAGAAGACCGATCTGGATCTGGCGGCCAGCCTGCAGAACCTGGTGCAGAAGGAGATCGTGGACAAGCGCCTGGAGCTCAAGGAGGACTATGAGGGACTCCTCAAGCCCAACCTGAGGAAGCTCCTGGTGGAGATTGGCCTGCAACGCATGTTCTGGCCGGAGAGCCTGGGAGGAGAGGAGCACAACGGCCCCGAGGCCGCCTACACCGTGGCCGCCGCCCTGGAACAGGTGGGCCGGGCGGACACCGGGCTGGCATACCTCGCGGCGCACAACCTGGCCCTGCAGGCGGCGCTGGCCATGCGTGAGAACCTAGACACGGAGGCCTGTGCCCGTTTCGCTCCCCTCTTCTGCGACGGCCGGGGACCGGTAATCGTGTCCTTCCTCCTCCCCGTCTTCGGCGAGGACGGGAAAGCCCCCACCTGGCGTGGCAAGAGTTTCCAGGTAAAGGCCAGAGCCGCGTCCGGCTCATGGATCCTGGACGGCAGGGGTGTGCGACCCACCTGCTCCGGTGTCGACGCCGACCTCTTCGGGGCCTGGTGCGCCGTGGAGAACGAGGAACAACCGGCCTTTATCCTGGTCCCCGGTGTCGCTTCCGGACTCTCCCGCGGGCCGGAGTTCAAGAAGACGGGGCTGGCGGCCAGCCGTAACGCCGACCTGGACCTCTCCGGGGTGCAGGTGCCTCTCGAGAACTGCCTCTTCCGCGGCGAGACCGAATACCGCCGCCTCCTCTCCTGGCTCTACCTGGGAATCTCGGCCACCGCCGTGGGTGGCCTCCTGGCCGCTTACCAGATCCTCAAGGAATGGGGGGACAACCGGGTCATCAAGGGGACCGGCAACGTCTTCAAGGAGAACCCGCTCACCGGAGCCCTCATGGGGGAGATTGCCCAGGACATCTCCATGGCCCGCCTCCTGGCTTATGACCTGGCGGGCATGCTGGCCGACCCCCCCTCCTTCGGGGACGCCGGCTCGGACGGTGTGTTCACCGCGGCCCTGATGATAGTCCACCAGGTGCTGGCAACCGCGGAGCGGGCCATCCATCGCACCATGGAGCTCATGGCCTCGGCGGGATACGCCAAGGAGTGGCAACTGGAGCGGTACTGGCGGGACCTGAAGACCGTGCAGTGCTATGTGGGCTCCCACGAACTGGCCAAGCACGACTTCGCCCGCTGGTTCTACGGCGCCAGGACCCTCTGAGGGGGGGTGATCAAAGTGCGCGGCATCGACGTCTTCAGCCGTCCCCTGGAGTACCTCACCCCACTGGGCGAACAGGTGGGGGAGATCATCCGGGAGTGGGTGGAGAAGGAGGTCATACCCTACCGCCGAGAGTTCGACGAGGACTACCTGGAGCACCGCCTCATCCTCCCGCCCTTCAAGAAGTTGCTGGGCGAGTACGGCATCCAGCGCATACTCTTCCCCGAGGACCTGGGGGGCTGGGGCCTGGGCCACTCCGATTACCTCTGCGTGGCCGCTTTCCGGATGTTCGAGGAGATCGCCCGCGCCGACTCCGGGATGGCCGTGGCCTTCGGGGTGGTCTTCTGGCCCCTGGTGCTCATCTGCTGCGAGCCCCACGTCAACCGGCGCCTGTGCGAGGAGTTCGCCCCCATGTTCACCGGGACCACGGAGCCCGTCTTCTCCTGCCTGGCCATGACCGAGCCGCAGGGAGGGTCGGACATAGAGAACGTGGAGGTGCTCAAGGGGAGCACCATCCGCACCACCGCCGTGCGGGACGGCGACGAATGGGTCATCAACGGCCACAAGCTGTGGCCCACCAACACCGGCGGGGTGGCCGACCTCATGGCCGTGGTCTGCACCACCAATCCCGGCTCCCGCAACCCCGAGGACATCGCCATCATCTTCGTGCCTTGCGACCGCCCCGGCGTGACCCAGGGCCCGGCCTACGAGAAGGCGGGCATGGCCGCGGACAAGAACGGCGACATCTGGTTCGAGAACGTGCGCGTCCCCCTGTGGTACCG
>NZ_JACVJJ010000032.1:0-3069 GCF_015711935.1 Candidatus Solincola tengchongensis | reverse complement strand
CACGCGGTTCAGGGACAGCCAGCGCTTTCGTTTTCGGCCGCCTCGGGAAGCGACACCCGACTTCCCGTTTCTTGTGACTTTAGGGCAACACCACCTCCCCGTGCCGAGATTCCACCCGGTATGTTACTTGCTCGCTTTCCAGGGCGCGGTTCCCGCGAGCATGGCGATGTAGGCCACGAAGAACCAGAGGATGAGCCGCAGGCCCCAGGGCTCCACCTCTTTCTTGCGCAGCTCTTTGGCCAGCAGGGCGCAGGTCATGGTCTTGTAAAGCATCTGGACCAGAAATAGAGGGAGGAACCTCTCCTGGGTCTTCTCGCTGCGCAGGGCGGCGGCGGAGCAGGCCCCCACGGAGGTGACGATAGTCCCGTAGATGCCCATCATCACCGGGTCCTCATATGGCCACTTGAGGATAGCCCGTGGCAGTTTCTGGAAGAGGATCATGGGAGGGCCCAGGCTTAAACACATGGCCGTGTTGTAGGCGTACATGAATCTCCGCCACCTCTTCAGCTTCTCGCCGGCTCCGGTTTCTCCTGACACTTTTCATCCCTCCCGCCGCTCGCGCTCATCCGAGCGATGTCTTTCGCGTCGTGACCTCGTCCGGGGGCCGTCCGGCTGCGCTATGGAAACCCGAACACGGGATTTGCCGCTTTGTGGTGCCTTCCTCCCCACATGGGGCTCCTCCCGACAGCCGCGCCTGGGCAAACGAGGTTCTTCACATCTCGCTCTCGTGTAAGCCGTCTGACCCCGAGAATCTTTTCTCCAACCGCGGGTTTGTGCGCCCGCGAGGGGCATATACCATACGAGATCTTGCGCTGCATAACCCATATCCTCTTGCCGGTTTCCTTTTTCCCGCTGTTTTTCCTTTTTTCACGGGTTTATCGGAGCGTCTCCACCTTAGAGTTCCTCTTTCGGTGCTTTCCTCTCCGATAACGTCCTAGCGCCCCATAGAAGCCGTTGTGTGCTCAATCCTCTGATTTAACATATGAACCTGATCCCCTTCCGGGTTTTGCGCTTCTCCCTCGTCCTCTTCATGATGAAGCGCATGGCGAGAAGCCCGGCCGCCGCTCCCGCGGCCAGTTTCACGGCTCCTGCAACGCCCTTTTCCTCCCCTTCACCACGCTCCGGGCGCGCGGCGGCAGCGAGAAGGGAGGCCACGCGGCGCATCGTCCTGGCCAGGGAGGCGGTATCCAGTTCCTTCCAGGCCCTGCGCAGGGTCCGGGCGATCTCCTCCCGGTTCGCCTCCAGCTGGGCGGTGGAGAGCTCGATGGCGGCGAGAGCCCGGTTAAGCGCGGAGACCACCGCGTCCCGGACCTCCTCGGGAGGCCTGCCCTCCCCCAGGAGCAGACGGCGCAGCAGTCTCCCGTAAACCTGGGGAAGCTCACCCAGGCGTTCCCGGTCTATACCCGCGCCTATGCGCCCCAGGATGTCTTTGAGCAACGGTTCCGGGAGCCCGTTTAACTGGCGTCCCAGCTCCAGCAGGAACTCCAGCAGCCAGTTGGCGGCATCGGGCAGGGCCCCGAAGAGGCTCATGGAGATGCCCGGGTCGCCCCAGAGCAGCGTCTTCACCACGCCGGAGGCGGTCTCGGGCCTGATGTCCTTTATCTGGAGGAGAAAGACCTCCTTCAGGGCGGGAGTGGCGATGATCTCCTTGATTATCCTCTCCCCGAGGCCCGGGGTCACCTCCTGGTTTTCCATGTTCCCACCCCCTTACTCTTCCTTGGCGCCGTCGGTCTTCTTCGCGGCGTTCCTCGTCCCGCCGGACTTGGAAGCCGTTTTCTTCGCCGGAGTTTTAGCTGGTATTTCCAACAACGGTTGCATGACGTATTTCACGAAGTCCGGGTTCTCCCTGAGGGCCCCCTTGAAGGCCTGGACGAAAGCATAGGTGGAGGAATTCTTGTCCTTCGCCCTCTTGCCCGCTGCGGCCATCCAGGAACTCAGGCGTTCGGCCATGGAGTCCTCTCCCACGGCAGTTGAGAAGGCGGAGGAGAAGTCCTTGCGCAGGGAGGAGAGGCTGCGGCGCAGACCGCTTTCCTCCTCGGAGAGCTCCAGTAAGAGGCCCATCCTCACCAGGCCTCCCACCGCCTCGCCCAGGGCTGCCCCGTCTATGCCCTCCACGATGCGGTGCAGGAGGTCATTTAGGAGGGGTGCGGGCATGGAGTTCATCTGCGCGGCGGCCTCGGCCATGGCCTGGAAGGCGGTGTTCAGTATGTCAGGCAGGGTCCCGAGCACGGACATGAGCAGTCCGGGGTCCTGCCAGAATATGGTGCGCACCAGGCGGCGCGCCGCGGGAGGGTCCACGGCGTTGAGCAGGGTGATCACCGTCTCCTTGAACTTGGGAGTGCTAATGAGCTGGCGCAGTATGCGGTCCAGGGCGTCTACCAGCCCCCGCGTCTCCACTTCCGTCCGGGTTCCCGTTTCCACGGCCATCTTCATCACCTCATAACGTCTCGCACTCGAAGAACCAGCGGGCCACCTCCATCTGGCTGAGCTGTTTGCCGCCGAGCCAGAGCTGGACCATCTTTATGTCCCGCCAGTGCTTCTCCACATCCCAGTCGCGGTCCGACCCGAAGCATTCCATGAGGTTCATCACCTTGCCGATGGCCTCCAGGGCGCGGTCGGCGGCGAAGTAGCGGTGGGCGCGGGCCCGGGCCACGATCTCCGGGCTCCAGCGCGGCCCGTACAGGTCCTGGCGGTCGCACATGCGGGCGCACTGGTAGCCGATGATGCGCACCGCCTCGATGGTGGCGGCGAAGTCGGCAAGCACCCCGGCCACGGCGTCGTTCTCCTTGAGGGGCATGCCGCGGTAGGTCTTGCGGCTCACGTACTCCTGCAGTTTCTCATAGATGTTGAGCATCACCCCCACGGCGAAGGCGATGCTCCCCATGTTGCCCAGGGAGACCACCTCGCCGTAGTACTTGGCGTCGTCCCCGGGGCCGCAGGCTCGGTACCACAGGGGGACGCGCACGTTCTCGAACCAGATGTCGCCGTTCTTGTCCGCGGCCATGCCCGCCTTCTCGTAGGCCGGGCCCTGGGTCACGCCGGGGCGGTCGCAAGGCACGAAGATGATGG